>JAFUCM010000057.1 GCA_017459675.1 Eubacterium sp. | reverse complement strand
TTATTATTACTTTTCCAGGAAAGGCGTCCTGCGGAAAAAGAATATTACAGTCGATGGAATGAAATACCTGGTTAATAAAAAGAATGGGAAAATCTACGGATTTGTCATGAAGAAAAAAGTGACACCCATCTGCCAGCAGCCGGAACTGCCCAGCGGGTGTGAGATCGTCGCATGGACCATGATGGTCAGGCACGCCGGGATCAAGATGAACAAGATGAAGGCCGTCAATCTGATGCCGCGGGCATCCAATCCCAATCTCGGATTCGTCGGCAGTCCGTTCAGCTCACACGGATATATCCTTGTCGTTTATCCGGGCGGTCTGATGAGCCTGACAAAAAAATACCTCGGCACCGCGGTCAATATGACCGGAAAATCCGAGGAGGCAATCCAGAAGAAACTCCGGAAAGGACACATCGTGATGGCCTGGGTGGCCGGCCTGGACGGCTTTGGGTCCCACACGATTGCACTGACCGGATATGACGACAAAAAAATCTACTACAACGATCCCTGGACCGGCACAGCCAGAACCATGTCGTGGGCCGCATTCCGCGCCATGTGGGCCGGCAACGGAAGGAGGGCGCTCAGCTACTAAATCAATAAATAATATAATAAAAGTGGCATATCATTGTCACCCTGCTCAGATAGAATTCGCAGGAGAGACAATGATATGCCACTTTTTTGCCTCCACCTGCGCAAAAGAGAACGAACATTGTCTCGCCTGCGAATCCCCTGCGGCAAAGAGAAAGGAACATTGTCTCTTCTGCGAATTCCACCTGCACAAAAGAGAACGAACATTGTCTCGCCTGCGAATCCCACCTGAGCAGAGAGACAATGTTCGTTCTCTTAATAATACAATGGTAAGATTACTTCTCCTTAATCATCGCGTGCCACTCCTGCAGGGAATGGATCGCGCCGTCGTCGTGGTTCTTCATGTAATGAATTCCCTCGGCTGCGGCATAGGCAGCTGCGACGGTTGTCAGATATGTGACGCGTGCCTTGATGGCTGATTTTCTGAGGTAGCTGTCATCGTGCAGATCGTCTTTCTCAACCGGGGTGTTGATGATCAGCTGAATGTCTCCGTTTGCGATGAAGTCAGAGATATTCGGACGTCCCTCATAGAGCTTTTTCACTTTTTCGGCCGGAATGCCGGATTCTGTGATCAGATCACAGGTGCGGCCGGTTGCCATGATCTTGAAGCCGTTTTCATAGAACTGTTTTGCAAGTTCCGGCGCATGTGATTTGTCGCGGCGGTTCAGTGAGATCAGGACGGTTCCTTCTGTCGGCAGGATGGAGGAAGCAGCTTCCTCTGCTTTATAGAATGCTTCACCGCTTGAGAAGGACATTCCCAGCACTTCACCGGTTGAACGCATTTCCGGTCCGAGGATCGGATCGACTTCCTGGAACATATTGAACGGGAAGACAGCTTCCTTGACACCGTAGTAAGGAATGTCGCGTTCTTTCAGGCCTGCGATCGGGGACGGTCTGCCGGTGAGATCTTCTGTGATAATCTCGATTGCCAGCGGAACCATGCGGATGCCGCATACCTTGGATACCAGCGGAACCGTTCTGGATGCGCGTGGATTTGCCTCGAGGACAAAGATCTTGTCGTTTTCAATCGCATACTGCATATTCATCAGTCCGACGACGTGCATTTCCTCGGCGATCTTACGGGTATATTCCTTGATCGTCTTCAGGTTCTTCTCGGAAATGTGCTTGGACGGAATGATGCATGCGGAGTCACCGGAATGTACGCCGGCCAGCTCGATGTGCTCCATGACGGCCGGAACATATGCGTGTGTGCCGTCGCAGATCGCGTCTGCCTCGCATTCCAGCGCATTGTTCAGGAAGCGGTCGATCAGGATCGGGCGGTCCGGTGTGACGCCGACAGCTGCCTGCATGTAGTCTGTCATGCTCTCATCGTCATAGACAACTTCCATGCCGCGTCCGCCGAGAACGTAGGAAGGACGAACCATGACCGGGTAGCCGATGCGGTTTGCGATTTCCTTTGCTTCGTCGACCGTTGTCGCCATGCCGGATTCGGGCATCGGGATTTCCAGCTTCTCCATCATCTCACGGAAGAGATCTCTGTCCTCAGCGAGATCAATGACGGAGGGAGAGGTCCCGAGAATTCTGACGCCGTTTTTCTCAAGCTCTGACGCAAGATTCAGCGGTGTCTGTCCGCCGAACTGTGCGATGACGCCGACCGGTTTTTCCTTGTGGTAAATCGAAAGAACATCTTCCAGTGTCAACGGCTCGAAATAAAGCTTGTCGGAGGTATCGTAGTCCGTTGATACGGTCTCCGGGTTACAGTTGATAATGATGGTTTCAAATCCGAGCGCCTTGAGCGACTGTGCCGCGTGAACACAGCAGTAGTCAAATTCAATACCCTGGCCGATGCGGTTCGGGCCGCCGCCGAGGATCAGTACCTTCGGCTTGTCTTCGGCAACCGGATTGTGGTCTTCGCCGATGTATGTGGAGTAGTAGTAAGCGCTGTCTTCAGTACCGCTGACGTGTACCGCATCCCAGCACTCCGTGACACCGATTGCCTCGCGGCGTGCGCGGATGTCATCCTCCGGAATCTCGAGGATCTCAGAGAGGTAGCGGTCTGAGAAGCCGTCCTTCTTTGCCTGCGTCAGCTGCTCATCGGTCGGAAGGGATCCCCTGCAGGCAAGGAGTGCCTCTTCTTCCTGAACCAGTTCCAGCATCTGCTCGATGAAATATTTCTTAATGTGTGTCAGCTCGTGGATTTCATCTACGGTCGCACCCTTGCGCAGTGCCTCGTAGGTGATGAAATGACGCTCGCTGGAAGCGGTTCCCAGCATTTTCAGCAGCTGTTCTTTGGAGAGAGTGTCAAAGTTCTTGACATGTCCCAGACCGTACCGGTCTTTTTCAAGAGAACGGATTGCCTTCTGGAAAGCTTCTTTGTAGGTCTTGCCGATGCTCATGACTTCGCCGACGGCGCGCATCTGTGTGCCGAGCTTATCCTGAACACCTTTGAACTTTTCAAATGCCCAGCGTGCAAACTTGACAACGACGTAGTCGCCGCCCGGAACATATTTGTCGAGTGTTCCGTATTTGCCGCAGGGGAGATCTTTGAGGGTCAGTCCGCTCGCGAGCTTGGCGGATACCAGCGCAATCGGGAAACCGGTTGCCTTGGATGCAAGTGCGGAAGAGCGGGAGGTTCGCGGATTGATTTCAATGACGATGACACGGTCGGAAACCGGATCATGTGCGAACTGAACATTTGTGCCGCCGATGACACCGATGTGTTCTACGATTTTATAAGCCTGTTCCTGAAGGCGCTGCTGGAGCGCTTCGGAAATGGTCAGCATCGGCGCGGTGCAGTAGGAATCGCCGGTATGAACACCCATCGGGTCGACATTCTCGATGAAGCATACCGTGATCATGTTGTTGTCCTTGTCGCGGACGACCTCCAGCTCAAGCTCCTCCCAGCCGAGAATGGATTCCTCAACCAGAACCTGATGAACCAGAGAGGCCTGCAGACCGCGGGCGCAGACTGTCTTGAGTTCTTCTTTATTATATACGAGACCGCCGCCGGCGCCGCCCATCGTGTAGGCCGGACGCAGCACGACCGGATAGCCGAGTTCTCCGGCGATCTCAAGTGCCTCCTCAACGCTGTACGCAACCTGGCTGCGTGCCATCTCGATGCCAAGCAGATCCATGGTTTTTTTGAATTCGATACGGTCTTCGCCGCGCTCAATCGCATCGACCTGAACGCCGATGACCTCAACATTATATTTGTCCAGAATTCCCTCCTTGTACAGCTCTGCACAGAGGTTCAGACCGGACTGTCCGCCCAGATTCGGAAGCAGTGCATCCGGGCGTTCCTTTGCAATGATACGTTCCAGACGGGTCACATTGAGCGGCTCAATATAAGTGATGTCCGCCATCTCCGGGTCCGTCATGATTGTTGCCGGGTTTGAATTTACAAGTACGATTTCGTAGCCAAGACTTCTGAGAGCCTTGCACGCCTGTGTGCCGGAATAGTCGAATTCGCAGGCCTGTCCGATGACAATCGGCCCGGAACCAATGATTAATACTTTGTGGATGTCAGTTCTTTGCGACATATGATTCCTCCTTAAAACTCAAACTTGCCCTTATCTATTATATGGGAAGCGAAACAAAATATCCATTAGAAGATTCTTGCATTTTGCCCGTGAAATCAGGAAACATTTCGTGTGGTATTTTGAGAGGAAGTGTGATAACATATTGACAGTGTTTTTCGGGCATACGATGCGATTTTGATATTTTGATATATAAATCGCATATAGATAAGCAGGTCTTTCTTACCGGACCGGCGGTGCGCGCGCAGGCGCACTTTTTTTATAAAAGCAATTGTCACCCTGCGAATATTTAAAGGTTGACAATTGAGCGTGTCATGCGATAGGATAGGACCAAGGGGCTGCAATGCAGCCGGATCACGAAAGGATGAGGTACGAATGAATACAAAAGTAAAAACAATGACAACAGTGGCACTGATAACGGCTGTGATCTGTGTACTCGGACCACTGGCCATACCGATTGGTCCGGTTCCGATTTCGCTGGGCGTTCTGGGGATTCTGCTCGGCGTATATATTCTCGGAATGCGGAATGGAACACTGGCCTGCCTGCTTTACCTGCTGATCGGGCTTGTGGGACTCCCGGTGTTTTCCGGCTTTACGGGCGGCGCAGCAAAACTGCTCGGGCCGACCGGCGGCTATCTGATCGGATATATTCCGCTGGCGCTCATTGCGGGCTGGTTCGTGGACCGGTTCTATCAGAACATTCCGCTGCAGGTTTTCGGAATGATACTGGGCATTGCAGTCCTGTATCTGTTCGGGACGGTCTGGCTGGCGCATCAGGCCGATATGACATTCCGGGCGGCGCTGGCAGCGGGCGTTCTGCCGTTTATTCCGTTTGATCTCGGAAAGCTGGCTGTCTCAGTTATTCTCGGACGCGCAGTGCGGAATGCACTGATCAGAGCGGGAATCTGTCAGACAGGTCCCGCACCTGAGTTGATGTAAAGAACTAAATATGGTACAATGATTGCCGAGATTTATGCCCGGCAGACAAAATACTGATCAGACAGATACACACAGCACATCAAAGAGAAGTTATTATAATTTCCGGTTTGTGCGGGAAGAATAATCTCCCGCACAGCCGGATTTTTACGTTACTGGAAATTCTCCGGGCGCATGGCGGGGCAAAGACATGCGCAGGCGGGACTTGAATTGATGAAAACCGGAGGCGGTTCATGGCGAAAAAGGAATCATCCAGGGAAAAAATACTGTCGCTTCTGGAATACAACCGCGGCACATTTATCTCCGGAGAACAGCTGGCCGAACAGCTGCAGATTTCCCGGAATTCTGTCTGGAAGGCAGTGCGTGCACTCCGGAAAGAGGGGTATGCAATCACGGCGGTGACAAACAGGGGCTATTGTCTGACAGCGGAAAATGATAGTCTGTCCGCACAGGGGATCCGGTCGTATCTTCTGGCTTCGGAAGCGCATCGTACCGCACAGGTTCAGATGGAAGCGTCTTCTGCAGAACGGCATCATCTGAAAGCAGAACTCCATGTCTATGAGGAACTGCCCTCTACCAATATGACGGCCAAGGAGCTTGCAATCCAGGGGGCACCACATGGCACCGTCGTCATAGCGGAGCGGCAGACAGCGGGAGCGGGCAGAGCTTCCGGCAGCTTCTTTTCACCGGAAGGCGGCCTCTATATGAGCATCATCATAAGACCGGCGCGTCTGACGGAGGGAAGCGCGGAAGGAATGAAGGGAACCGGTGCGGGTTCCCGGAGAGCCGCCGAAGAAACTGCGCGGGCGATTGAAGCGGTGTGCGGTGTGACACCCGAAATTCGCGGCATGGGAGATCTGTTTCTGCAGAACCGGAAAATCTGCGGGATTCTGACGGAATCAGGCGGCGAATTAGAGACCGGAATCACACACTATCTGGTGCTTGGAATCGGGATTCATTTCAGTACACCGGCTGATGCATTTCCGGAAGCGCTGCGCAGCACGAGCGGTTCCATTTTTCCGGATGCGTCTGCGGCAGGAAACAGACCGGTGCATGCGAACCGGAATCATCTGGCTGCTGAGATCATCAGACGGATTCTTCTGCAGACAGAAACAGACGAATGATAGATGAAAGAAGGATATTATAATCAGAAGGGAGTAGGATATGCGATACGAAGGTATGGTTTACAGACCGCCGAGTGAGGCGCGCAGTTTTATTCTGCAGGTGACCATCGGATGTGCTCATAATGACTGCACATTCTGTACCATGTACAAGGAAAAGCAGTTCCGGATCAGGAAGATGGATGAGATCCGGGCTGATATTGAGGAAGTTTACAGTGTTTACGGGGACAATATCCGCAGGATCTTTCTGGCCGACGGTGATGCACTCGTGATCCCGACTGCGCAGCTGAAAGAAATTCTGGACCTCCTGCGTGCGCGGTTCCCGTCTGCTGAACGGATTACTTCCTATGGTGCGCCGCATGATGTGCTGCGCAAATCCCCTGAGGAGCTGCGGGAACTGCAGGAAGCCGGCCTCGAGATGGTGTATATGGGACTGGAATCCGGTGATAATGAAGTCCTGCGGCGGATCCGGAAGGGTGCAACAGCAGAGGAAATTATTGAGGCCGGCATCAGGCTGAAAACAGCCGGCATCCAGGCATCCGTGACACTGATCTCCGGCCTTGGCGGCCGGGAGCGGCTGAAAGAACATGCGATTGCCAGTGCAAAAGCAATTACGGCCATGAAACCGCACTATGTCGGGTTCCTGACGCTGATGGTTGAAGAGCCGGCGCCAATTGTGGAAGAGATCCGGTCCGGCAGAATGGAATTACTGACACCCGAGGAAGTTGTGGACGAGATGGAACTGTTCCTGTCCAATGTTGATTCGGAGGGTACCGTTTTCCGGGCAAATCATGCGTCCAACTACATGCTCCTGAAGGGCAATCTGAATGCGGATATCCCTGCGATGATTCAGCAGATCGAAGAGATCAGAAGCCGGAACGGCTTCCGGAAGGAACGCTGGAGGGCGCTGTAGGAAGCCGTCTGCCGGAATTGCTGAAAATGCGTTAACTGTTCTCGGGTAAATGATCTTTACCCGGGTAAATGTTCTTTCATAAAAGTGAGGATGATTCATGGAGTACAAAATAACAGGACATACCAGAGTATATGCGCTGATCGGAACACCGGTCGGACATTCACTTTCGCCGGAAATGCACAACTACAGTTTCCGGCGCAGAGGAATTGACAGTGTATATACGGCGTTTGATGTCCCTGCAGACCGGACCGGGGCGGCGGCAGAAGCGATCCGCACGCTGGGACTGGCCGGCTGTAATGTCACGATGCCCCACAAAACCGGAATCCTGCAGTATATGGATGCGCTTTCTCCTGCGGCGGAACTGATCGGCGCAGTGAATACGATTGTCAATGAAAATGGTGTCCTGACCGGACATAATACGGATGGCGAAGGCTTCGTGCTGAATCTCGCAGAACACGGTGCACCGGTCAAAGACAGACGGATCGCTGTGGCGGGTGCCGGCGGCGCTGCGACAGCAATCGCAGTACAGTGTGCGCTTTCCGGCGCAGCAGAGCTGGTGATCCTGCAGCGGAAAGGCAAATCGTATGCGCGGGCACTTGAGACGGCAGAGAAGATCCGGGCGCGGCTTGCAGACGGTCCGGTTCTGTCCGGCGGTGCGGCAGAGGAGACTGCAGCAGACAGGATCAGCGTATCGGTGCTGGATCTGGAAGATACACAGGCGGTGACTTCCTGTGTGCGTTCGATGGACATTCTGATTAACGGCACAAATCTGGGAATGAAGCCGCTGGATGATCAGAGTATCATCCGGGATCCGGAAGCATTTCATCCGGACCTCGTCGTGGCGGATGCCGTATACAATCCGGTCGAGACAAAGCTTCTGCGTGAGGCCGCGGCGGCAGGATGCCGGACCGTTGACGGCAGAGGCATGCTGCTCTGGCAGGGTGCGGCTGCATTCCGGCTCTTTACAGGGCAGGAGATGCCGGCAGATGAAGTAAAACAGCTGTTTTTTGAGAGGGAATCATAAGTGAGTGGAAAAAACTGTGTTGAAGTAAAAGGCGTGCGGATCGGAGAAGGCATTCCGAAAATATGTGTACCGGTCGTAGAGCGGACAACAGAAGAAATCCTTGCGGCAGCTGTCGCACTTCTGGAAGAGCCGGTCGATCTGGTTGAGTGGCGCGCTGATTTTTTTAATGATATTGAAGATCTGGACAGTGTGGATGAAACACTGCATCTGCTGCATAAGGTGCTCGGAAACATTCCGGTACTGTTTACCTTCCGGACAATGCGTGAGGGCGGCGAACGTGAGTGCTCGACACTGGCGTATATCGAACTGATCGAGCATGTGGCATCCACAGGACTGGCTGACCTGATAGACGTAGAGCTGTCCATGGGAGAAGCGGCCGTCGCAAACCTCGTGGATGTGATCCATACCTATGAAGGTGTTGTAATTGCATCCAGCCATAACTTTGATGCCACGCCCGCAAGAGAAGAGATGATCACCACAATGCGGCGCATGCAGGCACTGGGTGCGGACATTCTGAAAATAGCGGTCATGCCGAATAACAAGCAGGACGTGCTGCTGCTTCTGTCCGCTACAGAGGAGATGACGCGTGTCTATGCGGACCGTCCGGTCATTACCATTGCAATGGGAGCAGACGGCCAGATCAGCAGGGTCGCATGTGAGGCATTCGGCTCCGCGGTTACATTCGGCGCTGTCGGCAAACAGTCGGCGCCGGGACAGATGAATGTCCGGAATCTGAGTGAAATACTCCAGAAACTGCACGCGCGGAAAAAAGAAAACATCTTTCTGATCGGGTTCATGGGAACCGGCAAAAGCGCCATCGGAAAAGTCCTTTCCAGAACCATCGGCGCCGAGCTGATTGAGATGGACGCAGTCATCGAGAAGGAGCAGGAGATGACGATTCCGAAAATCTTCGAGCAGTTCGGAGAGCCGTATTTCCGCGACCTGGAGACAGCATATCTGCAGCGGCTTCCCGAAAGCGGGCCGAAGGTCGTTTCCTGCGGCGGCGGTGTCCCGATGCGTTCTGACAATGTGCGCCTGATGAAAGAGCAGGGTGTCATTGTTCTGCTGACCGCAAAGCCGGAGACCGTGCTGGCGCGCGTTGGAACCGGAGCGGGCAGACCGCTTCTGCAGAACCGGATGCACGTCGAGGGGATTTCAGAGCTGATGGAACAGCGGCTTCCGGTCTATGAGGCGGCAGCGGACATCACGGTAGAAACGGATAACCGGACGGTAGCCGAACTGGCCGGCGAGATCGCAGAACGGACACGCGGGCTGCTCGACCGCTGAGAAAGGTGTCCGGCCGGGCCGAAGCGTGTAAGAAGAAAGGAGAAAAAATGGAAACGAGAACATGTATCGAGACAAGGCGGAGCGTCCGCAAATTCACAGAGCAGGAAGTGACACCGGAGGTACTGGAGCAGATTGTTGCGGCAGCAGCCTGGGCACCGTCCTGGAAGAACACACAGGTGGTGCGCTACTACGCAGTGCGCACTCAGGAAATCAAGGACAGAATTGCCAGGGAAGGCGTGATGGATTTCACGTGGAATACGAAGATTATGCAGGGGGCGCCGGTTCTGGTTGTCATGACCATGGTTACGGGCAGGTCCGGGTTTGAGAAAGACGGAAGCTTCTCAACATCCAAGGGAACCCACTGGCAGTCGTTCGATGCAGGCATTGCAGCACAGACATTCTGTCTTGCGGCACATGATCTCGGCCTGGGAAGTGTCATTCTCGGTGTCATTGATGAGGCGGCAATCCGGGGAATTCTGAATCTTCCGGAAGGGGAAGAGATTGCAGCGCTGATTCCGCTGGGTTATCCCGCAGAAGAGCCGAAAGCCCCGCGCAGGAAAGCGGTGGAGGATCTGCTGACGATCTGCTGATGATCTGCTGACCCTGCGCACGTTGTCCCTGCGTGCACGTTGGTGCGCACACCTCCCTGCGTGCGTGCTGGTGCGTGCTGCGGCGGACGTTCTGCCTGTCCTGTCCTGCTGGTTGACAGGAAATGGTAGGACGAATTTTAAACTTAATTGGAAATGTTGTTTTACTTTTTGGAACAATATGATAAGATAGGAAAGTATTCCTAAAAAAATATAAAGTGAGTGGTAATGTGAAAGGAGATTTTGAGTTATGCAGGTAATTCCGTTTCTGATCTGCTTTCCGCTCCTCGTTGCGGTACTGATGTACTGCATCCGGGCGGACAAAGTGCGAAATGTAATTGCATATGCAGGCGCTGTCATCATTATTGCGGCAACAGCAGTACTCGTTGCGCAGTGGATGATGGGAGGATGTCAGCCGATGGAACTGTATGTTCACACAGAGATGGTGAATCATCTGATCCTGGCAGGCGATTTTCTGCTGTGTATTGTTGTTACATTTCTGTGTTTCCGTTATAAGAAGTACCTGATCTGTCTGCTTTCGATCGCACCGACAATTCTGATTGCATATGTGGAACTGGCAGGACCGGAACTGAAGGAGATCGCGCATGTCCGCGTCGACTATCTCTCCATCCTGATGTGCATCATCGTCGGCGTAATCGGCAGCCTGATTGTTGTGTATGCAGTCGGCTACATGGACGGATATCATAAGCATCACACTGAATTTCAGGACCGTAAGTATTATTTCTTTATGGTGCTGTTTCTGTTCCTGGGTGCAATGTTCGGATTTGTGCTCTCCAACAGTCTGCTGTGGCTGATTTTCTTCTGGGAGACCACAAGTGTCTGCTCGTTCCTGCTGATCGGATATACGCGTGAGACAGAGGCGATCAACAATTCCTTCCGGGCACTCTGGATGAACCTGCTGGGCGGCTGTGCGCTTTCCGTCGGCGTCACACTGTATATCTATTCCAAGGGACAGGATTCCCTGCAGGAGCTGATCCGCTACGGAAAATATCTTGATGAGCGTCACATTATTGCATTTGCTGTTGCATTAATTGCATTTGCAGCGCTCACAAAAGCGGCGCAGATGCCGTTCTCAACCTGGCTGATGGGCGCCATGGTTGCACCGACACCGTCTTCCGCACTGCTGCACAGTGCAACGATGGTTAAGGCAGGTATTTATATTCTGTTCCGTCTGGGACCGGCTATGAGCGAGAAGGGTTCCGGCAATATGATCGCTTTCATCGGCGGATTTACCTTCTTTGCCGCATCCGTCATGGCGATCGCGCAGCATGACGGCAAGAAAGTACTTGCATTTTCAACGATTTCAAACCTGGGTCTGATGGTTGCGTGTGCCGGTGTCGGCCGTGCAGAGACGATCTGGGCAGGTATATTCCTGATGATTTTCCATGCAATCTCCAAATCTTTGCTGTTCCAGGACATCGGTGCGACAGAGAATGCAACACACAGCAGAGAGATCGAGAGCATGCACGGACTGCTGTACCGCGTGCCGCGTCTTGCGATCTTTATGTTTATCGGTATCGTCGGCATGTTCCTGGCTCCGTTCGGCATGCTGATTTCCAAGTGGTCTGCACTGCGTGCAGCCGTTGATGAGAGCAACATCATCCTGGTTGTTTTCATCGTATTCGGCAGTGCCACAACATCCTACTACTGGACGAAGTGGCTCGGAAAGATCATCAGTCCGACCCACAATGTTGTTCATTCGAACGTAGAAGATATCACGCAGAAGAGCGAGACACTGTCGCTGTCAATTCACGCGTTTCTTATGATTGCGCTCTGTGTTCTGTTCCCGGTTCTCTCGGTGCATTATGTGGAGCCGCTGCTGATCGAGCAGTTCGGACATTCTGCAGAGGTTATTCCGACCGGCGTCCTGTACACACTGATCGTAATTATCTGCCTGGTGTTCCTGGTGCCGTTCCTTGCAGACCGCGCATTCAAGAACCGCAGAACAAACGTCAAGCTTGCGTACATGAATGGTGTTAACACCGGAAGCAATACGGCATTCGTCGATTCCTTCGGCAATCCGAAACAGCTCTGGATGTCAAACTACTACTTCACAAAATACATCGGCCAGAAGCGGCTGATGTTCCCGTGTCAGCTCTTTACGCTGGCAGTCCTGATTATCATGCTGGCCAGAATTATGGGAGGTGTATTCTGATGAGTATTACAATGCGCATTATCTTTATCATCTGCTATATCGTTCTGGCACCGTTCCTCGGCGGTTTTCTGGAGGGACTGGACCGCAAGATTTCCGCGCGCATGCAGGGACGTGTCGGCCCGCCTGTTCTGCAGCCGTTTTACGATGTGCAGAAGCTTATGAACAAACAGGTCATTGCAGTCAACCGCGCGCAGACGTTCCTGCTGATGACCTATATGCTGCTGATGATTTTCACAGGTGCCATGTTCTTTGCCGGAAGCGATATTCTGATGTGCTTCTTTATTCTGGCAACAGCTGCGACATTCCTGTATTTTGCAGCAATGATTACCAGTTCACCGTACAGCACAATCGGTGCACAGCGCGAGCTGATGCAGATGATGGCATATGAGCCGGCAGTTCTTCTTACCTGTGTCGGTTTTTACCTGTCAGCAAAGACCTTCAATGTGAGTGAAATTGCTGCTTCTCCAATCAGTCATATTGTTGCAATGCCGGGATTCTTCTTTGCATTTGTATTTATCATGACAATCAAGATGCGGAAATCTCCGTTTGATACGGCGACATCACACCATATGCATCAGGAGCTGGTCAAAGGTCTTACAACAGAGATGGGTGCCCGTAACCTGGCGCTCTTCCAGATTGCAGAGTGGTATGAGAATATTTTCCTGATTGGCGTCGTTGCACTGTTTATCGTCAATGATAATCCGTGGAGCTATCTCGCTGCAATACTGGTTATTCTGGCAGTTTATTTCGTGGAAATCCTGATTGACAATACCAGCGCGCGTTTTCGCTGGGATCAGATGCTGAAGGTCACATGGCTGGTCACCCTGCTTTCCGCAGGTGTCAACCTGCTGATTCTGATGCTGATTTCTTAAGGCGAAGGAGGACAAAATGGGAAAAGTTGCAAGATCCCCGTGGCTGCTCCATTATGACGGATCCAGCTGCAACGGGTGCGATATTGAAGTACTTGCTTGCCTGACGCCTGTTTATGACGCAGAGCGTTTTGGCATTATGAATACAGGTGATCCGCTGCAGGCAGATATTTTTCTGATCACCGGCGGAATCAATACACAGAATAAAGATGTTGTCAAACAGATCTATGACCAGATGCCGCGTCCGAAGGTCGTCGTGGCAGTCGGTGTCTGTGCGTGCACCGGCGGTGTGTTTAAAGACTGCTACAACATTCTCGGCGGCGCGGATTCCGTAATTCCGGTCGATATCTATGTGCCGGGCTGTGCGGCAAGACCGCAGGCGATCATCGACGGAATCGTCAAAGCGGTTGCGCTCTTCCAGGAGCGCTCGGATGAGCATGATGCCCAGGTAAAAGCAGAGAAGAAGGGAGGACATTAATATGGCAGAAGTCATTTGTCCGGAGAACAAATTATTTGAAATCACACCGGAACAGCTCCTTCCGAAAACCATGGAAATAAAGAACCGCGGTTTTCGTCTCTCACAGGCATGTGCTGCACTGATCAAAGACAACATTGAGCTGAGTGATTCCTTTGCGAAGGATGACACCTATGAGCTGGAAACATTCCGGATTGTCACAGATCAGGAGACAGAGATTCCGAGCATCACAGAGATCGTTCCGGCGGCTGTATTCTATGAGAATGAAATGAAAGAACTGTTTGGGGTCAATATCAAGATGATTAACATCGACTATGACAACAAGCTGTACCGCATCGAAGCAGAATCACCGATGGCACCGAAGAAACCGAAGGAGGGAGAATAAATGGCTGTTGATTTGAGCAGAAGAAGCGTCATCCCGTATGGACCGCAGCATCCCGTCCTTCCGGAGCCGATTCATCTGGATCTGGTAATTGAAGATGAGAAGGTTGTCGAGGCAATTCCTTCGATTGGATTTATTCACCGCGGTCTGGAAGGACTTGCGATGAAGAAGGATTTCAATGACATGCAGTATGTCATTGAGCGAATCTGCGGTATCTGCAGTTTCATGCACGGCATGGGCTACTGCGAGGCGCTGGAAGGCATTTTTGATGTTGAGGTTCCGGACCGCGCGAAATACCTGCGCACAATCTGGTGCGAGATGTCCCGTATTCACAGCCATCTGCTGTGGCTGGGCCTGCTGGCGGACGGATTCGGATTTGAGAGTCTGTTCTACCAGGCATGGCGGATCCGTGAGAAGATCCTGGATATGGCCGAGCTTACGACAGGCGGCCGTCTGATCGCATCTGTCAACAAGATCGGCGGTGTCCTCAAAGATATCGACGATGATATGACGAAAGCAATCCTGAAGAATGTCGGCGAGATCGAAGAGGAACTGAAGCAGATTGAGAAGACATTCCTTCTGGACTATACGGTACAGTCCCGTCTGAAAGGGGTCGGTGTTCTGACGAAAGAGCAGATCCATGAACTCGGCGGTGTCGGACCGGTTGCCCGCGCTAGCGGTGTGAATGTCGATCTGAGAAAACGCGGTTATGCAGCTTATAAATATCTGGACTTCGAGCCGATCACATCCAATGACGGCGACTGCTATGCGCGCTGTGACGTGCGTCTTCATGAGATCTATCAGTCCATCGACATCATTCGCCAGGCAATTGCAAAACTGCCGGAGGACCGCACACTTGCGACACCGGTTAAGGGCAATCCGGACGGCGAGTGCTTCGTGAGACTGGAGCAGTCCCGCGGTGAGGCTGTCTATTATGCGAAGGCAACAGGCGGAAAATTCCTTGACCGGATGCGGATCCGTACACCTACTTTCGCAAATATTCCGTCTCTGTGCGAGATGCTCAAGGGTGCGACACTCTCTGATGTCGGCCTGCTTGTAATCACAATTGACCCGTGCATCAGCTGCACAGAGCGATAAGAAAGGAGAGTGGAATCATGGCAAAGTTGATGAGATTTGTTCCGACCGTGCTCAAGAATCTGTTCTCCCCGCCGGTCACAACTTCTTATCCGGCAGAGCCGGCTGTTTATCCGGAACGCAGCCGCGGTCATATCACCATCGATATCGATGACTGTATCTCCTGCGGCATGTGCGTGCGCTGCTGTCCGCCGGGATGCCTGGCTGTCAGCAAGCAGGACTATACCTGGACGATCAACCGTTTTGACTGCATCGCCTGTGGAAACTGTGTTGAAAAATGTCCGAAGAAGTGCCTGCACATGGTGCCGGGGTATCAGGAGCCGATGGGCGTAAAATCCGAAGAAGTCTTCAGGAAGTCTGAGGAGGCCATTCAGGCTGAAATCGAGAAGAAGCGGATTCAGGCCGAGAAGGCTGCTGCTGCAAAGGCAGCGATGGAAGCGAAGAAGAAAGCAGAAGCTGAGGCAAAGGCGAAAGCAGAGGCAGAGGCTGCTTCTGCGCCGAAAAGTGAGGCGTAATGCTTCAGTACAGAGCGATAAAATAAGGGGCTGACGTATGTCAGCCTCTTGTGGTATATATCTTAAAATTAAAAAAGAGGGAAAACTATGTGTGTTGCACTGCCGGGAACGGTACTGGAACTGAATAATGGAACGGCGACGGTGGATTTCAGCGGCAACCGTGTGCAGGCGCGCACCGGGTTTGTCAGTGTGAAGCCCGGAGACCGCGTGCTGGTGCATGCCGGCTGCATTCTGCAGAAGGTTGACAGCGGCGAGGCGGATGAAATCGAGAAGCTGTTTGCAGAGCTGGAGGAGCTGCGGTAAATACGGAAAGGATATCTGGAACATGCCTGATATAGATCAGATAAAAAAATATCTTGCAGAATATAACGGCCCGGACATGAATATCATGGAGGTCTGCGGAAGTCACACCGGCGCCATTGCCCGCTTCGGCATTCCCGGCATGCTTTCAGAAAGAATCCATCTGATTTCAGGCCCTGGATGTCCGGTCTGTGTGACGCCTTCTGCTTATATTGACCGGCTGATTGAGCTTTCTCTGCAGCCGGATACCTGCGTTGTCACGTTCGGAGATCTGCTGCGGGTACCAGGCAGTGAGCGCAGTCTTTCACAGGCGAAGGGAGACGGCGCACGCGTGGAGATGGTATATGCGCCGACCGATATGATTGATCTTGCGGAGCAGGAACCGGCAACGACATTCGTGTTTGCAGCAGTCGGCTTCGAGACCACGATGCCCGCGTACGCCCTGCTGCTGGAGGAAGCAGAGCACAGGCATCTGAAAAATGTGAAGGTGCTCACAGCGCTCAAGACGATGCCGGAGATCATTGACGCGCTGATGGAATCCGGTGCAAAGATCGATGCCTTTCTCGCACCCGGTCATGTATCGGTTATTACAGGATCGGAAATCTACAGACCCCTGGCGGAACGCTGGCGGATCCCGTTTGGTGTTGCGGGATTTGAAGGCCTTGAACTTCTGCGTGCGCTGTATGGAATTGTTCTTTCACGCGGATGCGGCCGGGTGATGAATTTTTACCCGCAGGTGGTGACAGAAAAGGGAAATGCTGCGGCACAGGATGCAGTCAGGAAATATTTCGAACCTGCAGATGCTGTATGGCGCGGGATCGGTATGGTAGAAGGCTCAGGGCGCGTACTGCGGCCGGAATATGAAGGATATGATGCAGGCAGCCGTCAACTGAACGATGATCACAAGGTAAACCGTGCCTGCTGCTGTGACCGGATTCTGACCGGTGCCATGCGGCCCAGTCAGTGCCCGCTGTTTGGGAAAGTCTGTACGCCGCTCTCCCCGCAGGGGGCCTGCATGGTCTCAACAGAGGGAAGCTGCTTTTCGTGGTACAGCAGTCACAGGGTGAGGTAAATGAAAATGCAAAATGATACAATTATGATGGTACATGGCAGCGGCGGAGATGCGACAGGTGCATTGATTCATGAAATCTTTGCAGATGCATTTTCGAATGACGTGCTGAACCAGATGGAAGATGCGGCAGTTGTTCCCGGATCCGGAACCATTGCTGTAACAACAGACAGTTTTGTCGTTACACCGCTGGTGTTTCGCGGCGGAGACATTGGAAGACTTGCGGTCTGTGGAACGGTCAATGACCTCTTAATGCGCGGCGCAGTGCCGAAATATCTGACCTGCGGTTTTATCCTGGAGGAAGGACTTTCTGTCGAATTGCTCAGAAAGCTTGTCTGCTCCATGGCTGAGACAGCCCGTGAGGCCGGCGTTCAGATCATCGCCGGAGATACCAAGGTGATCGAAGGTGCAGGCGGATGCTACATCAATACGGCGGGCGTCGGATTTATCCCGGACGGCACGGACATTTCTGCGCTGAATGCGGAAGCGGGAGATGCCATCCTGGTTTCCGGTACGATGGGAGACCATCATGCGGCGCTTCTCTCAGAGCGTATGAATATTCAAAATGACATCACAAGTGATGCGGCACCGCTGACAGATATGGTTTTGCATCTGAACGAATCCGGTATTCCCGTCCACACGCTGCGTGATATTACGCGCGGGGGTCTGGCTACAGTGCTGAAGGAACTGGCAGTGGCATCGGGGAAAACATTTGTAATCAAAGATGAAGCAGTACCGGTCAGCGAGAAAGTACGCGGATTCTGCGGATTGCTTGGGCTTGATCCGCTGTATATGGGAAATGAAGGAAAACTTGTGGCAATAGTACCGGCAGAACATGCGCAGCAGGCACTGGAACTGATCCGCAGTTCCCGTTTCGGGGCAGACGCAGCCATCATCGGCAGCGTCTTGGAGGAAGAGCCCGGTGAACTGTATGCCGAGACGTCAATCGGCGGCAGACGTGTGCTGGATATTCTGCAGGGCGAGGGCCTTCCGCGGATATGCTGATATCAGGCTCAAAAGCTCTGGACGCACTGCATTTATGCAAGTGCGGACATGAGGTGTTGAGCCGCCCCGACATGAGAACGAAGGGACGCGAAGCGGAGCGGGAGTTCGAATGCCGGGAGGATTGCGGGAGTGCGAAGCACAGAGCAATCCGTGATATCAGTAAATCGCGAAGAACTTGCCGCGGCCGGGAGGATTGCGGGAGTGCGAAGCACAGAGCAATCCGTGATATCAGCATATATAAATATATTGCTTGAAAGGAATAAATCTTATGAACGAATATGACAAGGCTGTACTGCAGTGCTTTCTGGAAAAACAGGGTCAGCTGTTTCCGGAACCGGTTGCACAGACGGAGGAAGAAGCTGCCTGGTTCCTGGAGGACATGATGGCGGTCGTCGTTTCTTCCGTGAAAGAAGTCGTCCAGTATTTTGAAGAAGCCGGCGTAGATTTTTCGGAAGAGGAGATTCTGGATGCATCAGAAGTGTTTCCGCTCGGGGACGGCAGGTATCTGATTGTAGAAGGATAAAAAAGACTGTCACACAAAGCGGTTGTCTGCTCTGTGTAACAGTCCGTTGCATGCGCATGTCTTCTTATACAATCAGCCCGGTCACAAGTGCGGCGCCGGCCGCACACAGTGCGACGACGATCAGCGGGCGGTCGAACCACGCAAGGATCAGTGCGACAGCTGTTCCGACAGCGGCCGTAATCATGCTGCCGGTTGCGTAGAAGATTGACGGAATGGTCATTGCGGAAAGAACCGCATATGGAATGTAATGCATCAGGCTACGGAAAAACCGTGACGTAATCTGCTTCCGGAAAAGGGTAAATGGCAGCATACGGATCAGATAGGTCACAAGCGCCATGATCAGGATATATCCGAGTATTGTCATGATAAGGACTCCTCATTTGCGCGGCCGTCATCTGCATCGGTATCGTCGACCGGGAAAAATACTGCGCCGAACAGTGCGGCGGCAAGTGCGCAGATGATGACTGCAAAACCGCCGGAAACAGATGTCAGGACATAGCGGAACAGAATGCTCAGTCCGATGGCGGCAGCGGAAACATAGAGCACGCGCCGGTCCTTCTTGACGACCGGAACGACGATTGCGATGAACATGCCGTACAGCATGATTCCCATCGCTTCTGTGACTGCGGGCGGCAGGATTTCACCGGCTGCAGCGCCGAGAAATGTGCCGAGGACCCAGCCAAATGCCGAGATCAGAATCATCCCGCCCATATACGGCGGCGATACCTTCTTTTCACGGGCATATGCCATGGCAAAGATCTCGTCGGTGATGCCGTAAGAAAGAAGCAGACGCTGCGGGGTGCGGAAGGAATCATCCAGCCGCTGTGAGAGTGAAAGAGCCATCAGCGCATAGCGCAGATTGATGACAAGCTGTGTCAGGATGATTTCGATGACACCGCCTGCCGCGGCGATAACTTCAATTCCGGCAACCTGACCGGCGGAGGTCAGATTGGCTGCAGAGAGGATGACTGCCTCAAAAATATTAAATCCTGCGCCGATTGCCAGGATTCCGATACCAAAAGATACGGACAGATAGCCGAGCCCGATGGGCAGGCCGGCGAGCAGTCCTTCGCGAAATTCACGGCCCATTCCAAAACTCCGTAAGCATAGTGTGTTGATATAGACTGACATCATCCTATTCTAATCGTCCTGCAGCGTTTCTGCAAGATGAATTTTGCGACGCCGGCCGGGAGAATGTCACAGACAGGATCTGTTGTTGTTTAACGCATTGCCGGATTACAATCCCTCACTGCGTTGAGCCTCCGGCAGATCGCGATTGAAAGAGGAGACACGTATGAAAGACATTGCATCGCTGAAACCGCTCGCAACCAGACGCTTTACATCGGGACGGTTTGACGTCGTCGAAGACCTGCTTGAGATAGGCGGAGAGCAGAAGGTCTTTTCCTATATGAGTATCCGGGACGGTGTCTGCATCCTGCCTTTTTACAAAGGTAAGGTCATTCTGCTGCATGAATACCGCTATCCGGTGCACGATTACCAGTGGTCAATTCCGGGCGGCATTCTGGACGGGGATGAGGACCCGGCGGAGGCCGCAGCAAGAGAACTTCTCGAAGAGACCGGATTTCAGGCCGGTGAGGTGCATCCGCTCGGTGCGGTCTACACGTCATTTGGATCCAGCGACGAGCGGCTGCATCTGTTCTGGACGGAATGTACGGCGCGGGGCGAGAGTTCGCCGGAGTCAACCGAATTTCTGGAGGTTCATCTGCTGGACCGGGAGGAATTCTGCGCGCTGGTTGGCAGCGGGGAGTTTATGCACGCGGCAGGACTTGCGGCGTGGGGAAGATTTCTGACGGAAAATCCGGCCTGCAGCTTCTGAAGAAAGTGCGGTCCCGGGCAGCCCTGATTTGCAGAAATATCGATAAAGAATGGAAGCGAACGATATTCGTATGACGGGAAATCACATCATCGGTTGACAGCCGAAACGAATGTCGATAATATTAAAAAATGTTTGGAAATGGACGATTGAGAGAGACGGAGAAAAGGCATGAAGATTGGATTTGATAATGATAAATATCTGAAGATGCAGTCTGAGCGGATCAAAGAGCGCATCGGCAATTTCGGCGGGAAACTGTACCTGGAATTCGGCGGAAAGCTCTTCGATGATTACCATGCATCGCGCGTCCTGCCCGGATTTGCGCCGGACAGTAAGATCCGCATGTTATCGCAGATCAAGGAAGATGTTGAAATTGTTGTTGCAATCAATGCCGGCGATATCGAGAAAAATAAGATCCGCGGGGATCTCGGCATCACTTATGCGCTGGACGTTCTGCGTCTGATCGATGCTTTCCGCGGTTACGGCCTCTATGTGGGAAGTGTTGTGCTGACACGGTTCACCGGTCAGGAGAGTGCCATCGCATTTCAGAAGAAGCTGCAGACGCTCGGCGTGAATGTATACCGGCATTATGTGATAGATGGTTATCCGAACAATGTGCCGCTGATTATCAGCGAGGATGGATTCGGAAAAAATGAATATATCGAGACGACCAAGTCACTGGTTGTCGTTACGGCACCGGGTCCGGGCAGCGGCAAAATGGCAGTCTGCCTGTCTCAGCTGTACCATGAGAATCTGCACGGCGTGAAGGCGGGTTATGCGAAATTTGAGACCTTCCCGATCTGGAACATTCCGCTGCAGCATCCGGTGAACCTTGCCTATGAGGCGGCAACGGCGGATCTGAAGGATGTCAATATGATCGATCCGTATCACCTGGAGGCGTATGGCAAGACAACGGTCAATTACAACCGTGATGTGGAAGTATTCCCGGTTCTCAATGCCATGTTTGAAAAAATATACGGTTCCTCACCGTATAAATCTCCGACAGATATGGGCGTCAACATGGCGGGAAACTGTATTTTTGACGACGATGCCGTATCTCATGCCGCAAAGCAGG
>JAFUCM010000056.1 GCA_017459675.1 Eubacterium sp. | reverse complement strand
TCAATCATGGCAATATGAACTTCATCCCCCGCATCCGGCGCGCTGTAAAACCGGCTGATGATTTCATTGGTGACATGCGGGATAACCTGTACCGTTCCGCCGCCGTAGGCGCCGTCACGCTCTTTCTGAAGGACTGTCTCGTAGATCTTCCCTGAGGTCACATTGGAATTCCGGTTCAGATTTTCGTCAATAAACCGCTCATAGTGGCCCAGATCCAGGTCCGTCTCCGTTCCGTCATCCGTCACAAAAACCTCCCCGTGCTGAATCGGATTCATGGTCCCCGGGTCAATGTTCAGATATGGATCTAGCTTCTGCATTGTCACGTGATAACCGCGCGCCTTCAGCAGACGGCCGAGCGAAGCCGCCGTGATTCCCTTTCCGAGACCGGAAACAACGCCGCCTGTCACAAATATATATTTCATCGCCATTTTTATATTCTCCTTAAAATAGTCCCCTCATTGCCGGCAGTCACAGGGTACGCTGCATGAATTCCATCAGAAGAATCATCTGTGCGGACTCCACCAGTTTTCTGCCGGTATCCATACTTTCTTTCTGTAAATATTTATGTGCCTGTTCCTCTGTCATATGCCTCCGCTGCATCAGCACCTCTTTGGCATTCCGGATATAATTTTCATCCCGCGGATCCCGTGTGCTTCCGGTATCCCGCCGGAGACGTTCGATTCTGTGCGCAGCGGATGCCGCGTCCATCATCCTTACCGTCTCGATAACTGCATGGACTTTGACCGGCAGCTGAAGTGTTACTATGCTGTCTGTATATAAGCCGGAGAGCGGTGTGTGCTGCAGGTCTTTTTCGCCGATCAACAGCAGCATCTCAAAATGCGGCGGCAGGTATTCCAGCAGTTCTGTATAATACAGGTCCGGAAGACGTTTCGGGCAAATCAGAATGCCGCCCTTCAGTCTCCCCATCTTGCGCAGCGCTTCGGATCCCGTCCTGACACGTACAATCTCCCGGAATCCGTGTCCGGTCAGGATCTCTTCAATTCTGGCTGCCGTTTTCTGCCGGGACTCGGGAAAGGCAATAATCAAAATGCCCATCCAGCACCTCCTGTCTCTTTAGATTCTCCGAAGATACTCATTGATTTCCCAGTCCGTGACTTCTCTGGAATACCGCTCCCACTCTTTCATTTTTTCCCGGATGTACATTTGCGCATAGGCGTCGGTACACACACTTCTGAGGAATGCGTCTTCTTCAAACGCCTGAACCGACTCCCGCAGCGTAGCCGGCAGAAGACCTGTCCTGAACCCCTCTTCCGGCAGTTCTCTGCCGCGTTCGATTCCTTCCATGCCGGCTGCCACGGCCATGGCAATTGTCAGATACGGATTGGCCGCACCGTCCGGCAGCTTCCATTCAATCTGCACCTTTCCGCTCTCATCCCGGAGCAGTCTGACCGGCGCGTAATAGTCGGAAGCTGACCAGAACAGCTCTGTCGGCGCATGGAAATTCGCCTTCAGCCGCTTATAGGAATTGATCAGCGGGTTGGAAAATGCTGCAATGCCCCGCTGGTGCTCCAGCAGACCGGCTGTAAACTGCGCGGCCTCCCGGCTGTACCAGTCCGGTGTCTTTCCGCCGGATTCCTCCCCCGGCGCCTTTGCAGCAGCTGTTCCCTGCGGTACATCCTGCAATGCAGCTTCCGTACCGGCTGCCGTTAACAGATCCTTTCCGTCTTTTGATGCAGTAATGCGGATCGACATCGCAGAACCCATGAGATCTGTACGCGGCTTCGGCATAAATGTTGCGTGCATGCCGTGCCTCTCTGCCACCATGCGGACCGTCGACCGGAATGTCACGATCTGGTCCGCGACACGGATTCCCTCGGCCTGGCGGAATTCCACCGCATGCTGGCCCGGCGAGTTCTCATGATAGGAGGACTCAATCTCGAAGCCCATTTCTTCAAGCGTCAGGATGACGTCGCGGCGCGCATTTTCCCCGCGGTCCATCGGCGCCACATCAAGGTAACCCGCGCACTCTCCTGTGTGCGTTGTCGGATTGCCGTTCTCATCATTGAGAAACAGGAAAAACTCGCAGCGCGGATTCAGATCAAATGTATATCCCAGATCTGCCGCACGTTTCATGACGCTGCGCAGAATATACCGCGAGCTCTCCCGCAGCTGGTGCCCGTTTTCATCTGTCAGCCTGCAAAGAAAACGCGCAACCCTACCGTGAGACGGACGCCACGGCAGAATTGCAAACGTGTCCAGATCCGGCTCGAGATGAATCACATTGCGGCCGATGGCCTCCATCCCGCGGATATGAAAGCCGTCGATGCAGCATTTTCCGGCAAATGCCTTCGGAAGCTGTCCGGCTGTAATCGCAATATTTTTCAGATCCCCGAAAAAATCAACAAACTGCAGGCGGATAAATTTGATATCCTCTTCCCTGACAATCTGCATAATATCGTTTTCTGTATACGCTGCCATGCTGCTCCTCCTTATTATTTCCTGTTTATTTTTATCTCTTTTCAGACATTTTCCTTTCGTTCAACTCAGATGGGGGAGTCCCCCGCCTCTATAGGCGGTGGGTATTGTA
>JAFUCM010000055.1 GCA_017459675.1 Eubacterium sp. | reverse complement strand
GTACGTGCTTTCGGACTCGTTATACGTACTCTCACTGCCGCCATATGTATCTTCGGTTCCGTCATATGAGCTGTTGCTTTCACCATATGCGTTTCCGCTTCCGTTATTGCTGTTATATGTCGACGTATTCGTCTGGGCATCTGCATTTTGTGAGTCTGTACCTGATCCGTCTTGTGTATTGCCGGAAGTGCCGCTGTTGGACGAATCTGCTCCTGTCGCAGACGAACCGTCCCCGGATGTTCCATTCTCAGATGTTCCATTCCCGGAACTGTTTTCTTCTGCATCTGCCTTCTCTGCGGCGGCTGCTTCCGCAGCGCTGATCTCTGTACTGCGCGTCTTCACAAAAGCTTCGATGCCGTTGTCCATCAGCGCGAGGTACTGCTCGTAGGAGTTTACCTCGTGCATGCTCTGACGCACAAAACCGGTGCCGGCCTGCATCCAGGTCATACCGGACGGATCATCGATGCAGTAGTAACAGAATCCTTTTTCAGACAGGATGCTGTATTTCTGATTTTCCGTTGTATACGGACTTCTGTTTCCGATGTCTGCGCCGTCCGGCAGCAGGATGATTTCAGTCGGACCTATGGCTTCTGTAAAGGTATCCTGCCAGAGATTTACATCTGCTTCAAACATGCTCATCTCAGCGCCGTAGCTGATATCGCCGGATGTACCGCTGGCAAACAGCCAGCCCTCTTCAAACATCTTGTTGATGACATTCTGACACTCGGCAGATGATCCATCCGTATAGCCGAGGACACTTCCTTCCCCTGTCAGCGCAATCACGCCACGCGCATCATTCACTGCAAAATCCGGATGTTCCCGAATAAAATCATCCACGCAGGTAATCACATCACAGGAAGCGGTCCTTGTACCGCCGTTGGCGTCGAGATACAGATTGGTCAGGACGCCTTCCTCTGTCAGCTCGATGCCGGTTGCATATCCTTTCTTCGCATCATCAGTTCCATACGAAAGACCGTGCTGTGAAATAACAAGCGGGGTTTTTCCCTGCGGCACCTGTACGTCCGAGATCCGGAATGTACCATCTTCATCCTTTGCAGAAAGATCACGAATATCCACCAGAACATAGCCGCGTCCATACAGATCTGCCAGAAGATTGTTGAACTCTGTAACCGTCATCTCGTTTGGTTCTGCATCAGCGGCATTTGCAGCCATCCGCAGCCGCGGAAATGACAGATGCAGCACTTCATTTCCCGGAACGCCTGTCATGCCCTCTGCCGGGGTTTCACTTGACGCGCCGCCCTGTTTCGATCTGGTTTTTGATCCATGCTTATGAATAACTGTCGCAGCCAGGACAATGATCAGAACCGCTGCGACGCCCGCAAGCAGCATCAATAACCGGCGCAGTTTTTGAACACGCTCCGCGCGGCTGCCGGCCGGCCTTTTTTTGCTTCCGCCTGTTTTTTTACCGAAAAGATCCAGATCCTTAATTCCGGAAAGAACCGGCTTTTTCGCTGTTTTCTTTTTTGCCGCTGCCTTTGTGGCGGAGTTCCTGTCCTTTTGCTTTTTCTCTCTGTGGACAATACTGTCCAGTGTCTTTAAAACAGGATTCTCTCCGGCCGGCTTCCGGGTACGCTTCGACACCGTTTTCCGCTTTGAAGCACCTGTGCGTTTCGCAACTCCGGACTGTTTTTTCTGTCCGGAACGGCCTGCCGTCCTGGGCCGTTTTGCCGCACGGCTGCCGGAATTGCCGCGTCTTCTGACACGCATACCGCCGGAGGCTTCCTCCGCCATATCCGCGTCCTGTGCAGCTATCTCATCCATTTTCGGCAGTTCTTCTGTACGCCGCCTTGTCGTACGTAATTCGGGTAGTGTACTGGTATCGGCCAGTCCGGACCGGGCTTCATTTAAATGCCGCTCCAGTCCCTCTTCCATCCGTTTTAAATCATCCGACATACGGATTCTCCTCTGTGTGTCAACTACAATGCCTGCTTATATATGAATCAAATCTGTCATCCGGCACACTGCCTCTGACAGTAGAATCCCGGCTGAAATTAAATTCCCTGTCCCTCTACAGCAACCTGCACCGTGCAGTCCACCATCGTATCCGCATCCAGACTGAGTGCATAATCTATGGTGAGATCCAGTGCATTTTCACGTTCTTTCAAATGAATTCCTGTCGCGGAAATTCCCAGTTCCAATGTCCCGAGCGGTGTCTGATACGGCGACATCGTACGCTTCCCGATTTCAAAAAGCATATTGACGTTAATCAGACCCTTTTTCCGGATTTCGACTGAATCCGCGTTGAATTTCATATAGTTCTGCGTCGGAAGATCATACCCCTCGGCATTTTCTTCATATACAACATAATGATGATCTTTGTGATAGTAGTATTTGCCCGGTGCCACCAATTCGATCGGCTCTGCCCCGCTGTCCCCTGCAGCAAACTGAAACCCTTTCACTTTCACCAGAACATCTTTCGTCATGTTATCTTCCTCAATACTGTTCAATCTGCACCTTCGTAGTGGAACTGATCTCGTACGGCAGAATCGAATTCGCAAATGCATTAAATTTTTCAACTGTATCGCTCGCGAAAAATGCATACTGCGGGGCAATCTGATGCCTGCCGTCATTGAGCAGCGCGTGATCATTCAGCAGGCGGCGCAGTGCCTGTGCTGTCTCATAG
>JAFUCM010000054.1 GCA_017459675.1 Eubacterium sp. | reverse complement strand
CCGCATCAGGCAGTGTACTGCCAGATGACGGCTGATCTTTTGAAGTACTGTTCTTTCCGCCGCATGCAGCAAGCACAGACAGCAGAAAGAACAGCTCACAGATTCTCAGCAGCCGGCTGCATTTCCGCCATTTCTTCTGATTCATCTCGATCACCAACCCAGGTATCATTCTTTCCGTCGTGTAAAAAAGGTCATCTGTTCTACAGCCGGAGCGGAACGTGCGCATCCATCGGGCACTCTTTTCGCACAGTTCCCGGCCATGTCCAGTATATATGAAACCTTCCGCTTCTTCAACTCAGATGAGAAATCCCCAGCCCCTGCAGGCGGTGGGTATTTTATCGAACCTGACGCAGTGAAGGGGTGTGCCGCGTACAGGGAATGCAGAAATGCCCGAAAAAAAACACAGACAAAAAATGACCTCTGAAACACTGATTCCTGAGCGTTTCAGAGGTCAATCTGGATCGTACATTGGATTTTACCTCTTTTCCTTATAAATTATGAATGTGAGATTTACGATTTCTTCTGACCGTAACTCCTTCCTGCTTTTCATCTTCTGGCTTTCTCGTCACCATCCAATGAGTTGATGTATCATTTCGAGAAATGATTACTTTTTGTTTCGTCTGTTTTATTTGATAATCAAACTTTATCATACAATTACAGGTTTGTCAAGCATTGTTTCGAATTTATTTCGAATTATTGATTTCTTTTTGTTTTAATTGTATGTATTTCCTGTATTTTTCAGACAATTAGTTCGATGAGAGGGTTTTGAGAATATATTCTTCCTGGCGCTGAATATGCAGGTGCATCACCTTCGCAGCTGCATCTGCATCGCGTTTTGCAAGGCTGTCACAGAGCTGTCTGTGTTCTTCCACGAGCAGCTCATGGCTGGCTGAATCCTTCAGATATTCTACACGATACCGGTACATCTGATCCTTGATATTGTTCAGCATCTGAACGAGCCGGTCATTGCAGGTTGCATCATAGATTACCGCATGGAAGGCCTCATCCGCCTCGGCCAGATCGATCAGCTGCTCCTCTTCCGCCAGCGCGGCGCCCGCAAAATGTTCTGCCGCGGCACGCAGCTTCTCTTCCTGCTGCTCCGTGATACGCTCACATGCCAGACGGACGGAAAGATCCTCCAGCCCTGCGCGCACTTCGAGCACGTCTTTGAGATCTTTTTCTGTGATCTTCGCAACATGCGCACCCTTGCGAGGAATATTAATAACCAGCCCCTCGAGCTGCAGCATCCGGATGGCCTCACGGATCGGTGTGCGGCTGACTCCGAGCCGGTCAGCCAGCTTAATCTCCATCAGACGCTCATCCGGCTTCAGATCACCACGAAGAATCCCCTTGCGAAGTGTATGGAACACAACATCACGCAGGGGCATATCCTGATACTCTGTCATCATTTTTCCAAGCTTATCTTCTATCATGATTTCCTTTCTCTGCCGATCTGAAATGGTCTGGTAAGATAAACGCGATTGGCCAGTTTGCCTGCCCGCAGTGCCGCGGCAGCCTTTTCGGCCATTTCCCTGTCCTCAAATATTCCGAAAACCGTTGGTCCGCTGCCGCTCATTCTGGCGCCTGCCGCGCCGTACCGGAGCATCAGCGTCCGAATCTCTTCAATGACCGGATAGGCAGGTACGGTTACCTGTTCCAGTACATTCTCCATCCGGCTGACGATTCCATCGAGCGACCCGTCATAGATCGCCTGCAGCATGCCGTCAACATCCGGATGTTTTACATTTTGGGCCATATCATAATGTTCGTAGACATACTTTGTCGATACACTGACAGGCGGTTTTCCGATCAAAATATGACAGGGCGGTATTTCCGGAAGCGGTGTGAGAACCTCACCGATTCCTTCTGCCAGCGCCGTCCCGCGCATAATGCAGTAAGGAACATCTGCGCCAAGCTGCAGACCGTACTGCATCAGTTCCTTCTCCGAAAGTCCCAGCGAAAACAGATGATTCATGCCGACCAGGACTGCTGCTGCATTTGAACTGCCGCCGGCAAGACCTGCCGCCACAGGGATTCTCTTATTCAATTTTATCCCGACACCTTCTGGTATGTCAAATGCTTTCAACAATATGTCAGCAGCACGCACTGCCAGATTTCTCCCGTCCGTCGGGAGGAACGGAACATTGGACTCCATGCAGACGCCGGGCGTATTTTTCCGCTCCAGTTCGATCTCATCATAGAGGCAGATTGTCTGCATGATCATGCGGACGTCGTGATACCCGTCCGGTCTTTTTCCTGTGATATCCAGCGCAAGATTGATTTTCGCCATTGATCTCAGCTGCATGGTTTCCTCCTTGAAAAGCATCGCCTGCTTTTCTATAATATGATTACAGTGACGGGACAAATCCCGGAATCATTATGCATTTTTTCCGGCAACTTAACTATGGAAAGGAATTGATTATGCTTCGTACACTTTTACTTCTTATTATAGCAATTTTATATCTGATCCTGACGCTTCCGGTTCTTCTGATTCTGGCATTGATCCGGAAAAGCAATCCCGATAAATGCGGCCGCATCGCAAATGCGATGATCCGCTGGATCTTCCGCGTCCTCGGCGCCGGCGCCGGCGCAAAAATCACAGTGCGCGGTCTGGAAAACATCCCGGAGGATCAGACCGTTCTTTATGTGGCAAACCACCGGAGCATCTTTGATATTATTCTCGTCCATCCTTATACAAAAGGGCGGACCGGATTTGTCGCGAAAGATTCTCTTGGCAAGGTTCCGCTCTTCAATATCTGGTGTAAATATATCGGCTGCCTCTTCTTCAACCGCGACAACATGCGGGAGGGCATTCAGATGATCCGCGACGGTGCAGACCTGCTCGCGAATGGCAACTCCGTATTTATCTTCCCCGAAGGAACCCGCGGCAAGGAAGAAGAAGATCTCCCGCTGCTCCCCTTCCACGAGGGAAGTTTCCGGATTGCAACCAGAAACAACAGTCTGATCGTGCCGGTCGCAATCAACAATACTGCCGCGATCTTTGAAAAGCAGATGCCTGCAGTCAAAAGCCGCCGGGTTGTCATTGAATTCTGCCCGCCGGTCGATCCGGCTTCTCTTTCCAGAGAGGACAAGAAGCGTCTGGGCGTGATCTGCAGGGAGCAGATTGCGGCCGCCATTTCGGCAAATCAGGCGTACCTGTAAACTGCCGGCATTTGCCCTGCAGAACGGATGCAGCCTTTTCCTGCAGTATTTCCCGCGTAACGAACAAAATCCCGGAAACCACAAGGTTTCCGGGATCTTCTACGTGCGCTAGAGGATTCGAACCCCCGACCTTTTGGTCCGTAGCCAAACGCTCTATCCAGCTGAGCTAAGCGCACATCACTGATCGAATCAGCAAAACATATATTACTCCATTTCGGATTCCTTGTCAAGCACTGGTTTAAAAAAATCTGTTTCTTCTGCAGCAGTTTCTTTCACTGCTCCAGAAGTCTCCGTTGTCTCTGTGACAGGGGGCTGTACTTTGCCGTCATTGGTATCTGAAATGCCGAGTGCCAGCCTGTAGAAAACAGGATCCTCCAGCGCATCCATCCAGCCCGCATATGCACACAGATGATCGAACACGGCATCCTCCGAAAAACGCATTCCGTCTGTATGATACTCATTGGAAACCAGAAAGCACTTTTTATTCGGAAGAATATCCGGATCTCCGGCAATCCGCTGCACCTTTCTGGTCGCCATCAGATTCGGCTCCGTCACCAGAACGATCTCATCTGCCTGGTTCATCAGCGAAGTTCCGGCCTCATCCACCCGGGAGCCGATATCCAGAATCAGATAGTCAAAATCCCCCTTCTCCTTCATCAGGCGCACGAAGGACTTCCACTGCGTCCGGCCGACACCGAGTGCATGCGGCGCGCGGTCAAAGGATTTCAGATAGGTCACATCGCCTCCCGCCAGGTTCTGCAGAATCGTCCAGTAGGTATTTTCACCGGGATCCCGCAGTTCCTCCGCCAGATCAGCATCCGCATGCAGATCCAGGTCGCCGAAAACAGAGAAGCTCTGAACATCATCGCAGCCGATGAGAAGAACCTTCTGGTCCAGCATGCGCAGTTTCCGCGACAGCCCGATACTGATCAGACTCTTGCCGCAGCCGCCGATTGGTGAATAGACTGCGACAACACGCGTCTCATGCTGCGGTTTGCGGTCCGGTGCGACAGCCGCGAGATCAATTCTTGCAAAGGCATCATTTACCGCCTCAAAAAGCTCACTCTCCGGCAGGTATTTCACCATGACACGCACGCTGCGCGGTACCTTCTGCTCGATATCAATTTCCGGAATCATCAGAAATGTCTGATGAATCTGATGCTGTTCCAGATAATCACCATAATGATTTTTATCAATGATCAGGACATCGATTTCCCGCTTTTCGGAAAACCATGCCTCCATAAACGCCTCATCCGTGATAATCTGCACATCCACTTTTTCGGCATATCTGCGGATGATTTCCGGTTCGATTGATCTGACATAGTCATAATCAGAATCGACGATTACCAGATTATGTTTTTTATTCATGTTTCACCACTGCCCCATATATTCAGCCGTCAACCAGGAAGGAATAGTCTCCCACACGAATGACACTGCCAGCTCCGATCGGAACCTCTGTATTCGGCGTCAGCCGTGTGTCATTCAGCCAGGTTCCTGATTCACTCTCGAGCGCCATCACATAGAAGCTGATCTCATTCCAGCCGATGACAGCATGCACGGCATTGATATCCTCCGCAACATCCAGCACCGCGTCAGAAAGATTTTCATCCGATCCGATCCGGAACAGCTCTGTTCCGATCGTAAAGTCCATTCCGGCTGCCCGGTCGATCCCGATCAGATGAATGGTATCGCTCTGCATCGGAATCCGCTTATCAAGTGTCTCTTTTAAGAGACTCCAGTTTCCCATGTCCTGCGTCTTCTGGTATTCGATCTGACGGATAATGGTTTCACCGCCTTCAACACGTTCCAGCATTTCTTCCAGCAGCGCATAAATACGCCGGATATAAATCCCGCTGCTTTTCACAGCCTCGTCCGGCAGAATCGGCAGATACAGAAGCTTCAGCGCGCCGTTCTCACGTGCCAGATAAATCGCATCCATATCCCATACCATATTTTCCAGTGTGATGGCCGGAACCTGTTCCAGTGCCGACACCTCGTCCAGGAGATTTTTCGCAGCCTGACACACCTCATCGAGTGTGAGCTGCGGAATCAGCATACTGATCGGACTGCAGTTTTCCGGAAAAAATGCGAGCTTGATTCTGTCATTAAAATGAATCCATCTGCACGGAAGCAGCGTTTCCTGCAGACCGTCGTTCATATACGAGATCTGCTCCGGATCCAGAACGCTCTCACTGTTCAGCAGAAATTCTCTCATACCGTTCTCCTCTGCCTGCAACTTCAATCGCGATCTCTGATCGCGCGCGAACTGCCGGAGGCTCAACTCAGATAGAGAATTGAAATCCTCCACTGAGTCAAGTTTGATACAATACTCACCGCCAATAGAGGCGGGGAACTCGTCCATCTGAGTTGAGTCCGTCACTATTATATAGGAATTCGATAAATATGTCTATGAAAAAGGCCAGACCCGCTGACAGGTCTGACCTTCTGGTTCTGTTCTGTATCACAGCATGCAGAAGTCTGCATGTGCGCCGTCCGTACTGCGGACAGGGGCATACGTCATCAGCTGCGATTCTTCAGGAAATCAGGAATCTGAATATCCTTTCTCGGCGCAGTGCTTCCGACATTCGACGGCTTCGGTGCCGCACCCGGCTGCTGTGTCTGTGCATTCGGCATCTGGAAAGAAGGCATCGTGAAGCCTGCACTTGCAAATGCATTCTTCTTGGTCTCTTCTTTTGCCTTTCTGGTGCCTTCTACACTGGCCTCTCTGGTGGTCGCCTCATCCAGTCCGGTCGCAATTACAGTGATGGTTGCCGCATCTGTCTGCGTATCGTCATACATTGCACCGAAGATGATATTTGCGTCAGCACCCGCCAGGTTCTGTACATAGCTGGCAGCATCATTTGCATCCATCAGGCTGATGTCACCGGAGATATTAATAATCACGTGAGATGCGCCTTCAATTGTGGTCTCAAGCAGCGGGCTTGCAACAGCTTCCTGTACTGCTTCGAGTGCCTTGTCGTCGCCCTTTGCGGAACCGATACCGATATGCGCGACACCCTTGTCTTTCATGACAGTCTGGACATCTGCGAAGTCAAGGTTGATCAGTGCCGGCAGGTTGATCAGATCGGTAATACCCTGAACTGCCTGCTGCAGTACTTCATCTGCCTTCTTCAGTGCTTCCGGCATGGTTGTTCTGCGGTCAACGATCTCCAGCAGCTTATCATTCGGAATGACAATCAGTGTGTCTACGGATTTTTTCAGGCGCTCAATACCGGCCAGTGCATTGTTCATGCGCTGTCTTGCTTCGAAACGGAACGGCTTTGTGACGACGCCGACTGTAAGAACACCCATCTCCTTGGCGATGGATGCGACAACCGGAGCTGCGCCGGTACCTGTGCCGCCGCCCATACCGCAGGTGACAAATACCATGTCAGCGCCTTCCAGCAGCTGGCGGATCTCATCGGAGCTCTCTTCTGCAGCCTTCTCGCCAACCTCAGGTTTTGCGCCGGCGCCGAGACCCTTTGTGATCTTCTCGCCAATCTGGAGCACCATCGGCGCCTTGCACATGGAAAGTGCCTGTTTATCCGTATTAACAGCGATAAATTCAACGCCGCCGATTGCTTCGTCAACCATCCGGTTTACAGCGTTGCCGCCGGCACCGCCGACACCGACAACAATAATCTTTGCAGCGCTTTCCGCTTCATTTGTCATAATCTCTAACACAGCTGATCCTCCTGTATTTTCAAAAGCTTATCTGCTCATCAGTTCAATAATATAAAACTACACCATTCCTATAATATAATTTCTTTTGCGAATTAGCAACCTATTTTTTTAATTGTTCTCTGTGCTTTCTTCACTTTCTGTGCTTTCCGGCTCCGCTTCGCTTCCCTCATTTTCCTGATCGTCTTCACCTGAATCAGCTGATTCAGCCGTTTCACCATCTTCCCCGGCATTGCTGCTTTCTGAAGATGAAGATGCGGACGTCTTATCCCTGTCGAAAATGATATTCTGTGTATCCTTGGCATAGTCCTCAAGATGCAGTACACCCGAAAGCCCTTCCAGTTCCGGGAGAATCGCAGCCACACGGGAAACCTTTTCTTCCAGCAGCGTATCGCCGCCGATCTGGATCCTGACATCTTCATAGTGAAGTGTCATTGTGTGATCCTCTGCAAATTCCACATAATCCGGCTGGATTCCGAATTTATCGATCAGCTTTGTCAGCGAAAGAATCGTCTGAAATACAGACGCATCTTTCACCTTCAGAATCCCGCCGACCTGAATATTGGAGGCATTCAGTCCTTCGATTTTCGGAACGTCTGTCAGCGCCGGTCTGAATACCGTATCCGAACTGTTATGCGACGCCTTCTCGACAGTCCCGGATTCTGTTCCCGCTGTCTGTCCGGCCTGCACCTGTGTCTGATCCTGCCGGCTGTCCGGCGCAGATGATCCGGATGTCTGTTCCGCTCCTGCAGCCGCTTCTGCCCGGGCCTGCTCCTTCTGCGCAGCGATCACGTCCTGCTCCTTAATGGCCTCCAGAACAAGTCCGTCTTTATCAAAATAAAAATTCGTGCCGTTCACATCCAGATATCCGATCGGATATTTTTCCTGTACTTCGAGACGCAGGCGGTTTCTCCCCAGATATTTCACCTGCACCGACTCTACAAATGCGGCATCCGGATAGACGGTTTTATTCAGCATGGACATCAGAACTGAATTATAGGACACCGGTCCTGTCAGTGTCATCTCGGAAATCTGCCCTGCCGAGTATCGTGTATTTCCGACCACTTCCACGTCTGTGACATAAAAGAGGCCGAAAAAAACCGCTGCGGCCACAACAATTACCACCAGAACCAGTAAAAAGCTCCGCAGCAGTCTTCTCCCCTTATGATTCATTGAACTTCAACCCCGTATCTTCCTCCCGCCAGTCGTATACTAGTCGGGCAGTCTGTCTGCATAAGCACGGAAGAGGTCTCCGCGCTCCTCATAATTCTTAAACTGCCCCCAGCTTGCACAGGCCGGTGAAAGCAGCACCGCGTCGCCCGCTCTGGCGAGATCCGCGCAGGTCTGCACAGCCTCTTCCAGATTCTCCCGCAGAAGAATGTGTTCTTCCGGGAATCCGCACTGTACTGCTGTTCTGGCAATTTTCTCTCTTGTCTGTCCGATGAGCACCAGATACCGGACCTTCCCCTCAAAAGACCGGATCCATTCATCGTAGACAGATTCCTTATCATAACCGCCGCCGATCAGAAGTGTCGGCCGGTTCATCGCCTGAATTGCCTTGATAGCCGCATCCGGATTGGTTCCCTTGGAATCGTTGTAATACCGGACGCCCTGCTTCTCTCCGACAAATTCAATCCGATGGGCGACCCCCTTGAATTCCGCACAGCTTCTGCGGATCTGCTCCATCGGCACACCGGCAAAATCAGCCAGTGCGATCGCACACATATAATTCTCATAGTTATGTGTGCCGAGAAGCTGCAGTTCATCTGTGCGGATAATATCCACTTCACGCCCTTCATCGCGCAGGCGGATCATGCCGCCGTCAAGATAGATTCCGCGTGTGAGTGCCCGCCGGCTCGAGAAATAGAGAACCCGGCAGGACAGTGTTTCTCCGAATGCACGGAGCACCGGATCTTCATAGTTCAGGACGCAGAGATCCGCTTCTGTCTGATTCTCCGCAATCCGTTCCTTTACGCGGATGTACTCCTCCATCGTATGGTGGCGGTTCAGATGATCTTCCGTAATATTGGTAATCACAGAGCCCGCCGGGTGGAACGTCTCAATCGTCTCAAGCTGAAAGCTGCTGATCTCGGCAACCGTCCAGGCTTCCTCTGAAAGATCTGCCGCCGCGTCGGTATACGGATCGCCGATATTGCCCACCACGGAGACCTCCGGATAATAATCCGACATAATTTTTCCGAGCAGCGTTGTTGTCGTCGTCTTGCCGTTCGTACCGGTGATTGCCAGCACCTTGCCGCCGCCGACCCGGTAAGCCAGCTCGATCTCACTCCACACGGGAATTCCCGCCGCGCGGATGCGGATCACAACCGGAATATCGCAGGGAACACCCGGACTCATGACGGCGAGATCGGTTTCCTGCAGTCTGCTGTCCGGCAGCTCACCCAGCACCATCTCCGTTTCGGTGCCGATTGCATCGTTTAATTTCTCTGTATCCTGTTCCGTCTTCTGATCATATAAATACGGCACTGCGCCAATTCTGTGCAGCAGTCTGCATGCAGCTGTGCCGCTCTTTCCTGCACCGAAGACGAGTACGCGTTTTCCTTTCAAATCATGGTTTTTCATGCTTTATCTTCCTTCCGTTCAGATCGCATGCAGCATCCCGACCATTGCCAGAATCACTGTGATAATTGTAAATGTCGTAACAATCCGTGTTTCTGACCAGTCGCAGAGTTCAAAGTGATGATGGATCGGCGTCATCTTAAAAATGCGCTTGCCGTGCGTCAGTTTAAAATAAGACACCTGCAGCACAACGGATACCAGCTCCAGTGCGTAGATGAATCCCACGATCAGGATAAAAAGCGGCATGTGCAGCACATATGCAATGCCTGCCACAAACCCGCCGAGCGCAAGCGAACCGGTATCTCCCATAAAGATTCTGGCCGGATACGAATTGTACAGCAAAAATCCCATCAGCGCGCCGATGACAGCACCTGCCACAGGTGAAACGCCCGAATGCATCCGCAGTGCGGCGATCATGAAGAACAGTGCCACGATGATCGTCACAGAAGAAGCCAGACCGTCCAGTCCGTCCGTAAAGTTCACGCCGTTTACCGTTGCGAGGATTGCGACGAACATCAGCGGAACCGCCAGCCATCCGATGTCATACATCCGGCCGCCGCCGAACGGCAGCATCAGCTCCAGTGAAATATTCATGGCTCTTAAGATCAGCCAGAAAACAATTGTGGATGCAAACTGCAATGCCAGCTTCTGCTTTGGCAAAAGCCCGTCTGATCTTCTGAGAACAACCTTCAGATAATCATCCAGAAATCCGATGACGCCAAATGCAACTGTCAGAAACAGAACCAGAAGAATCTACTTTCGCCCCCGCAGAAAAATCAGGGATGTAACAATGATTCCGGCGAGGATCATCAGGCCGCCCATCGTCGGCGTGCCGGCCTTCTTGAGATGGGATGCCACGCCTTCTTCCCGTTCCGTCTGCGCCGCCTTCAGGCGCCGCATTTCTTTGATCACAAACGGTCCGACTGCGGCACTGACCGCAAATGAAATTAATATCGGCAAAACAATCAAAAGTTCCATCTAGATTCTCTCCTCATTCTGTCAGTGCCTGTTCTTCATTGGTCAGGCCCTCGGAGAAGATGCCTTCATCTTCTTCCGAACCGGCATCATCTGTTTCAGATTCATAGGTCTCTTCTGTATCATCTGACGCGCCGCCTGCTTCATCAGACCCTTCCTCCGGATCTGACGAATCTTCCGCCGTCTCTGCCGCTTCTTCATCCGCGGAGGTATCATCCGCCGCAGTGAGATGCTGCGGTTCCGGCAGTTCCATATCCGCCAGCGCTTTCTCATCACTGTCATCGTCTGCTTCGCTGCCGGTCAGCTCCTGATCCGGGAAAATGTTCAGATAGGGAAGCAGTTCTGTAAAAACCTGCTTTGCGACAGCCGAGGCATAGATGCTGGAATCCTGTTCCGCGGTATTCGGCTCATCTACAACAACATATACCAGCACCTGCGGATTTTCAACCGGGACATATCCGGCAAACGAAACAACATATTTTTCCGCGCTGCGCGGAATCTTCTGTGCGGTTCCGGTCTTGCCGCCCATGCTGTAGCCGTCGACCTTTGCGCGGTATCCTGTCCCGCCCGGTTCACAGACGCTGGCGAGGGCTCTGCGCAGCTCCGTACTGACAGACTGCGATATCACGCGCTTCTCAACGGTCGGCTCAATGGTGCTCACGACCGATCCGGTACTGTCCGTAATCTGGCTCACGACATGCGGCTTGTAATAATTTCCGCCGTTGATGACAGCGGAAAATGCAGCCGCGTGCTGAATCATCGTACAGGTGATGCCCTGTCCGAAGGAAGCCGTGGCAAGTTCAACCGGTCCCATGCTCTCATCCGAGAAGAGAACACCTTCTCCCTCGCCCGGAAGATCCACACCGGTTCTGCTTCCGAAATTAAACAGCTTCTGATACCGGATCAGCTCACTTCCGCCGATCAGGTCCGCGATCTGCATCAGTGCATCGTTGCAGGAATACTTCAGTGCCTCTTCAATATCCTCCGCGCCGTGTGTGTCTGTACAGTGAATATCTGTATCTACGACATGCTGTGCGCCGTCGCAGTAGAAGGTCTCATCGTTTTTGATTGCGCCGGTTTCCAGGCCTGCCGCCACTGTGATCGGCTTAATGGTCGAACCGGGTTCGTAGGTATCTGAGATACAGTAATTCCGCCATATGGCATTGAGGTTGTTGACAACATCCTCATCGCTCATTTTACTGATCTCTTCCTTCGAATAAAACGGTGTCAGATCCCGCGGATTGTTCAGATCGTACCAGTCCAGTGAATCCATGCCCAGAATCTCGCCGTTATTCGGATCCATTACCAGAATTCCGACATTCTGTGCGCTGCGGACACCCTTCTGTCCCTGTGTGATCCACTGATTGAAATCCTCCAGCACCGTGCGGATAATCTGCTGAATGTTCGCGTCCAGTGTCGAGACGACATTTTTTCCGTCTTTTGCCGAGATGATATTCTGCTCAACATCCGATTCTTCGTTATAGTATCCGTACTGCCGGCCGTTGACGCCGCTTAAGATATCCGAATAATATCCTTCGATGCCCCAGTCCGCCTGGTTGTCGGCATAGGTGAATCCGATGGTGTCACATGCCAGGGAATCCAGCGGATAAACGCGCTGCCAGGTATCTTCAAACCAGACACCCTGCACGTAGAGACGTTCCTTGCGTTCCTCTCTGGTCAGCTCTTTGTTCTCTTCGCTGTCCAGATCACAGTATGCCTCAAATGCCTTCTTCTCGGTAATCGATATATTCTGCGCAAGAATCTGATACTGCGAATCTCTGGTGTCCTCGCCGTCCAGCAGCGCCCGCACCTCATTTTCGCGGATGTGCAGGACATTTTTCAGCGCCTTGATTGTCGGCTCGTAATAACGCTTCTCTTCTTCTCCGGTCAGTGTCGTAATCGAATCGTTGACCACTTTACAGTCGAGGATTACATTGTATACCTTTTCACTCGTTGCAAGGATGGTCCCATTCCGGTCGAGAATATCGCCTCTGCGGAATGGAATGGTTCTGCTCTCATAGCGCTGCTGCGCCTGACTCAGGACAATTCTGGAGTATTTTTCGCCCTGCGTCACGTTGATATACGTAATTCTTCCGGCTAAACCGACTAAAGCCAGTATGACTATCAGAAATAGTCCTACCAGCTTTCTGCTTGTCCTTCCTCCTGCTTTTCGAATCTGCCGTCCCTGCCGGGACGGTCTTCTGCGGCTGCTCACATTCACACCTCAGTATGACAGCATTTCACGGCACGTCAGTATATTGCCGGACATAACTGTTTTCATCGGTACTGTAGTAGCGGATCTGCGATTCGGACGGATAATGCATATCCAGCCGGTTTAACGCAGCATCGCGCACTTCATCCATTGTCACGGATGCCATTGCTTTCTTATAATAAGCGTCATTATCCGCACGCATCTGTGACAGGTTACTTTCCATTGCTGCAATTTTGACAGACTGTGTTGTCAGCTGTGACTTCAGCTGCAGGAACTGAATGCAAAAAAACACCGTCACAATACAGACAATCCCCAGAAATACGACATAACCCGCGCTGACTCTCTGTGTGCGCATGCGGCTTCGCGATGAAGCCCGGTTTCGTGTCTGCGGCCGCTGATTCTGACGTGTTCTTCCGGACGGCCTGCGCTGCCCGGTCCTTTTCTGTCTGTCTGGTGTCTGCCATTCTTCCGGATACTCCCACTCCGGCTTGCGAACGGCATTGCCGTCTTCGTAATTATAGCGCATCTGCCTGTTTTTATAAAGATCCGATCTTGAATTTACCCTTCTTACTGCCTGCGCCATAATTCCCCTGCTGCTTTCTCCGGATCCTTTCCTGTGTGCACGCCCCTTATCTGTCCACACAGACGATCCGCATTTATTGTTCTATGATCCGTTCAAACACCCGCAGCTTTGCAGATTTTGAGCGGCTGTTCCCCTCGGTTTCTTCTTCTGACGGCAGAATCGGCTTTCTCGTCAGTGTGCGCCCCTTCGGCTTTTTGCCGCACACACAGACCGGAAATTCCGGCGGACAGGTACACGGATGTTCATTGCGCCGGAATGTCTGTTTGACAATCCGGTCCTCGAGTGAGTGAAACGTAATGACACAGAGTCTTCCGCCTTCATTCAGAAGATCAATCATACCGTCCAGTGATTCCTGCAGCACATCCAGTTCCCGGTTGACCTCGATCCGGACCGCCTGAAATGAGCGTTTTGCCGGATGTCCTTTCTCACTGCGGTGCTTCGCCGGAATCGCACTCCGGATCAGTTCTGACAACTCTCCGGTTGTCTCGATCGGGTGCGCCGCACGCTGCATTACAATCCGTTTCGCGATTCTCCCCGCGAATCGCTCTTCCCCGTATTCCCGCAGGATTCTGGCCAGTTCCTGTTCGCTGTATGTGTTGACAACATCTGCTGCCGTCAGTGCCTGACGCGTATCCATCCGCATGTCCAGCGGTGCATCAACCCTGTATGCAAATCCCCTTTCTGCATCATCGAGCTGATGGGAAGATACGCCCAGATCCAGCAGAATCCCGTCAACCGACGTGATTCCCAGTTTTTCAAGTTCTGCGACCATGGTGCAATAGTTGCTGCGCAAAAACGTTACACGATCCTTAAATTCCTTAAGACGCTCCTGTGCAGCAGCTATTGCTTCACCGTCCTGGTCTATTCCGATCAATCTCCCCTTGTCGGAAAGCAGTCTGCAAACCTCCAGCGCATGTCCGCCGCCGCCGAGTGTCCCGTCGACATAGATGCCGTCCGGTCTGACGCGCAGTGAATCAATCGTTTCCTGCAGCAATACCGATGTATGCCGGAATTCCATCATAATCTGTTCTCCCCTTACAGACTGATTCCCATCTCGGTAAGCTGCTCAGCAATGGAATCCATGTCATCGTAACTGCTGTTCTCGATCCATTTCTCCTTGCTCCATACTTCGATTCGGTTCAGGTTGCCTGTCAGAACCACATCTTTCGTCAGACCCGCGTATTCCCGAAGTGTCCCCGGTACGAGAATACGTCCCATCTTGTCCAGTTCACATGTGGTTGCGCCTGCGACGAAGAAGCGCGTAAAGGTACGTGCATTCTTGCTGGTAAGTGGTAAACTGCGCAGCTTGGATTCAAATTCTTCCCACTCCCCTGCCGGGTAAATAGAGAGGCATCCATCCAGACCCTTTGTCAGAACGAAATGGTCGCCCAGTTCGTCTCTGAACTTGGATGGGATGATCAGTCTCCCCTTCGTATCAATCGTATGATTGTACTCTCCCATGAACATAAGCTGCTTACCTCAAGTGTCAAAAACGGGCTCCCCTTCCCCATTTTCTTCCACCTTTCACCACTTCTTACCACTTATGAACCCATTTTATCCCATTCACGATGAGAATTCAACATTTATTTTTCCTGTTTTGCACACATCTTTCCGCAAATAAGGGCCTTCTTTCAACAAAAAGCACAAAAAAAAGAACATCTTGTTGTTCCACGTAATCCTGACAACAAGATGTTCCAATTTTGCTGATTAATTATAATAATTATGTTTATTTGGACGATTCAGCTGTTTTTCACGCCGAGACGTACCACAGAACGTCTGAACTTCGCTTCTGCTGTTTTATAGGAGGCTTCGTCCATGCCGCCCTGCGCCAGAAGCTTCTCCGCACGTTCCTTTGCGGCCTGCGCACGCTGCAGATCGATATCTTCCTTCCACTCCCATGTTGTCGGAAGCAGATGGCAGACACCGTTCATCATACTGATCATGCCGCCGATGCAGGCAGCGCTCCGCTTCGTGCCGTCCGCCAGCACGATATGCGCCTCGCCTTCGCCGATCGCCGTCAGGTAATTCGTATGATTCGCCAGAATCGCAAGATCACCGGTAATGGCACGGCACACAACCCGCTCGACTTCACCTTCAAACAGAAGGCCGTCCGGCGTACCGATTCTCAATTGAAATGTATTCATATTAATTCCTCTGCACGTACTGGTAAATCAGGGTTTGCTGTGAATGCAGGATGCATTTCCAAAGCGGCGAATCCCACCTGAGCCGCGTGGGAAATTGCATCCTGTCTATGCGTACACAGTGCCTGATTTATTTCTTAGCCTTCTCGAAGACTTCATCGATGCTGCCCGCAAACAGGAAGCAGCTCTCCGGAATGTCGTCACATTCGCCGTCCAGGATCATGCGGAAGCCGCGCAGTGTCTCAGAAAGCGGAACATACTGTCCGGGCATACCGGTGAACTGTTCTGCGACTGAGAAGCTCTGTGACAGGAAACGCTGAATCTTACGCGCACGGTTTACGGAAAGCTTATCTTCTTCAGAGAGCTCATCCATACCCATGATCGCGATGATATCCTGCAGTTCCTGATAGCGCTGCAGCACACGCTGTACGGCGCGGGCTACTTCATAGTGCTCCTGTCCGACGACTTCCGGTGTCAGGATACGGCTTGTGGAATCAAGCGGATCCACTGCCGGATAGATACCCTGGCTGGCGATCTCACGCGAAAGGACGGTTGTCGCATCCAGATGTGAGAATGTCGTTGCCGGTGCCGGGTCTGTCAGGTCGTCCGCCGGCACATAGACTGCCTGTACGGATGTGATCGATCCGTTTCTGGTCGATGTGATACGCTCCTGCAGATCGCCCATCTCCGTTGCAAGGGTCGGCTGGTAACCGACGGCTGACGGCATACGTCCGAGCAGCGCAGATACCTCAGAACCCGCCTGTGTGAAACGGAAAATGTTATCAACGAAAAGCAGCACGTCCTGATGCTTGACATCACGGAAGTATTCCGCCATCGTCAGGCCGGCAAGGCCGACACGCATTCTTGCCCCCGGCGGCTCATTCATCTGACCGTAGACCAGTGCGGTCTTGTCAATAACGCCGCTCTCCTTCATCTCGCCGTACAGGTCATTTCCTTCACGAGTACGCTCGCCGACACCTGTGAAAACAGAGATGCCGCCGTGCGCCGTCGCGACGTTATGAATCAGCTCCATGATCAGGACGGTCTTGCCGACGCCCGCGCCGCCGAACAGACCGATTTTTCCGCCTTTTGCATACGGACAGATCAGGTCGACGACCTTGATGCCGGTTTCCAGAATTTCCGTTGCCGGTGTCTGGTCCTCAAATGAGGGTGCCGGGCGGTGGATCGGCCAGCGCTCTTCTGCTTTCGGCGGGTCCTGATTGTCAATCGGATCGCCAAGCAGATTAAATACACGTCCCAGGCAGACATCGCCTACCGGTACCGTGATCGGACCGCCCGTATCAACCGCTTCCATACCGCGGACAAGGCCGTCGGTGGAATTCATGGCAATACAGCGCACCATATTGTCACCGATCTGCTGGGCGACCTCGGCAACCATGCGCTTTCCATGGTTATCGATTTCTATGGCATTCATCAATGCCGGAAGTTCATTGAACGGGAACCGGACATCAAGAACCGGACCTGTTACCTGAACAATCGTTCCTACATGTTTATCACTCATGTTTCATCTCCTAAACTGGGTATTTACAACTCCTCTGCTCCAGCGATGATCTCGGTGATCTCCTGCGTGATACTGCTCTGACGCGCGCGGTTATACTGCAGATTCAATGTCTCGATCATTTCCTCTGCGTTCTTCGTCGCATTGTCCATGGCATTGCGGCGCGCTGCCAGTTCACTTGCAAGACTCTCACACACAGCACTGTAGATCAGACCTGCCAGATATTCCGGCACAATCGCATCAAACACAGTCATCGGATCCGGATCATATTCGATCAGTTTGCGCACCGGTTCATGCTTTTCCGCAAGCTCCGGATCCATCAGATCCGGCAGCGGCAGTACATTTACGACATCCGGTATCTGGGAAAGCATTGACTGGAATCTGGTATACACCAGTTTCAGATGCCCATATACCCCTTCCCGGTACGCAGCGCACAGCAGCTTAGCAATCGTAAAACAGTCCGACACGGAAACATCAGCAACCAGCTCAAACCGCTCCGTCAATGGATTGATCTTTTTCCGCCGGTAGTATTCGATCGGTTTTTTTCCAATCGGAACTACGACACAATTTTTATCCCCGCGGTCTTCTTCCATCAGTTTGAACAGATTGTTGTTGTATCCGCCGGCGAGACCACGGTCTCCGCCGATCACGATATAACAGGTCTGCTCGACGCCGGTCTCTTTTGCAAACACTGATGTAAAATCCGTATTACCGTTCGCTATTTCCTGCAGAGCTCTGTGCAGTTCCTGAAAATACGGCTTGCAGGTCTCAGCCCGCTCTTTCGCTTTTCGCAGTTTGGAGGATGCCACCAGTTCCATAGCCCTGGTGATCTGCATCGTGTTCTGGACGCTCTTGATGCGCGTCTTAACTGCTTTCATATTGGAAGCCATAATAGTCCTCCATTCTTATGCAATAAAGTCTGCCGTAAACCGTTTCAGTGCATCTGCAAGTTTCGCCTCTGTATCCCCGTCCAGATTACCGGTCTCACGGATTGTCTGCATGGCAGCCGCACCTTCTGTATCCGTATCCAGGAAAGAGAACAGGTCTTTCTCATACGCACGGATCCGCTCCGGTTCGATCTCACTGAGGTAGTTGTTGACAACTGCATAGATAATCGCGACCTGCTTCTCAACCGGCACCGGCGCATTCTGGTTCTGCTTCAGAACCTCCACGATACGCTCACCCTGCGCAAGACGCGCCTTGGTGTCTGCATCCAGGTCACTGCCGAACTGCGCAAAGCTTGCCAGCTCACGATACTGGGAATACAGCAGTTTCAGACTGCCCGATACTTTCTTCATTGCCTTAATCTGCGCGTTGCCGCCGACACGGGATACAGAAATACCCGGGTTGACAGCCGGCATGATTCCGGCATGGAACAGTTCTGTCTCCAGGAAAATCTGACCATCCGTGATCGAGATGACATTTGTCGGGATGTACGCAGAGATATCACCCGCCTGTGTCTCGATAATCGGAAGGGCCGTCAGCGAACCGCCGCCGTGCGCTTCGTCGAGCTTGGATGCGCGTTCCAGAAGACGGGAATGCAGATAGAAGACATCGCCCGGATAAGCCTCACGTCCCGGCGGACGTCTGATCAGCAGCGAAAGTGCGCGGTACGCCACTGCATGTTTGCTCAGATCATCATAAATGCAGAGGACGTGTTTGCCCTGATGCATGAAGTATTCACCGATTGTGCATCCTGTATACGGCGCGATATACTGCAGCGGGCTTACTTCCGATGCACTTGCCGCAACGACAATCGTGTAATCCATGGCACCGCGTGTCTGCAGTTCTTCTACAAGTGATGCGACAGTTGAACGCTTCTGGCCGATCGCAACATAGATACAGATGACATCCTGTCCCTTCTGGTTCAGAATCGTATCCACTGCAATCGTCGTCTTGCCTGTCTGTCTGTCGCCGATAATCAGCTCACGCTGACCGCGTCCGATCGGAATCATGGAGTCAATTGCCTTAATACCTGTCTGCAGCGGTTCCTTAACCGGCTGGCGCTCACAGATACCGGGCGCATTGCTCTCGATCGGACGAAACTCGGTTGTATCAATCGGTCCGCCGCCGTCAACAGGCTGACCAAGCGCATTGACCACGCGCCCGATCATGGCATCACCGACCGGTACCGAAACAACTCTGCCGGTACGCTTGACACTCTGTCCCTCATTGATGTTCGTATCTGATGAAAACAGGACAATAGACACACTGTTTTCTTCGAGGTTCTGTGCCATTCCGAATGTGCCGTCCTCGAATTCAAGCAGCTCGCCTGCCATACAGTTTGTCAGTCCGCTCGCTCTGGCAATTCCATCACCGACCATCAGGATCGTACCGGTCTCACTCTGCTGGATCGCATTGTCATAGTATTTAATCTGACTGCGAATCACTCTGGATATTTCTTCCGGTTTAAATTGCATTTTATTCCACCTTTATCTAATTCCGTCACAGTGCGTATCAGCAAACAGGCTTATACCACTGCTTCGTTCAATCGTCTCGTTACGCCTTCCAGGCGTCCCTGTACCGTACCGTCAAGGCGCCTTCCGTCAATCTCGATCCGGACGCCGCCCATAACAGAAGGGTCAACCGTCTCGTGGAGCCGGATCTGTCTTCCGCTGATCTTCTCCAGCTTCTGCTGCATTGCTTCGCGCTGCCCGTCCGTCAATGGAACTGCGCTGACAACTTCCGCGCGTGAAATTCCGTGCGCAGCATCATAACGCCGCTCAAACTCCTCTGTGCAGGATGAAAATTCATTCAGCAGTCCCTTCTCACAGAGCAGCTTCATCAGATTGACCAGATAAGCTTCCGTTCCCTCTCCAAACGCCTCATCGATCAGTTTCGCGCGCTCGGAAAACGGAACAGACGGTTCCATCAGCAGTCTGGGATAATCCGGATATTCCCGGAACAGATCCCGGATCTGAACCAGCTGTTCCAGAAAAACTTCGGAAAGTCCCTCTTCTGTCGCAAGATCATACAGGGTTCCGCCATATAAACGGCCTGTTCTTGTCATGAAGCCTCACCTACATTTCTGATAAAGTCATCAATCAGTTTTTCGTGATCCTGCTCATTCAGTTCACGCTCAATCACCTTGCCGGCAAGATCGACTGCCATGCCGCCGATATCATCTTTGAGTTCTCTTGCGGCCTTTCTCTTCTCGGCTTCGATATCTTTCTCGGCCTTTTCTTTGATTGCAACAGCCTGGCGATTCGCTTCACGCAGAATCTCTTCACTTCTGGCGCCTGCTGTTTTTTCGGCAGATGTCAGAATCTCTCCCGCTTTTTCTTTCGCCTCCGCCATATCTTTCTCATAAGATTCCTTCATGGCAAGCGCTTCTGTCTTCGCCTGCTCGGCGTCCTTAATTTCTGCATCCGCCATCTCTTTGCGTTTCTGCAGAATATTGTTGATCGGTTTAAACAAAAAGCGTTTAATCAGATAGACCTGCAGCGCCAGATTCAGAAGCTGTGCAATTAAAGTCCACGGCACAAGTGTGACCAATTGCTGTGTCTGCATCGTTTATCCTCCTTATGTTCTTGATATGATTTCAAAATGGATAAGCCCCGGATTGCCTTGCATGAACAAAACCCTCCTCCTTGCAAAGAGCTTATCGCATATGTCATCCGAGGAGTCCCATAAACATATTCGGAGCAACGAAGATCAGCAGCAGACCGGTAACGAAACCATAAATACCGGTTGTCTCAGCGATTGCGCAGCCAAGCAGCATTGTAGAAGTGACATCGCCCTTGCATTCCGGCTGACGTCCGATTGCCTCAAGACCTTTTGCAACAGCGTTACCTTCACCAATACCAGGGCCGATACCTGCGATCAGCGCACATCCTGATCCGATAGCACATCCTGCCAGCGCGATACCTTTTGCCAAAATTGTGAAATCCATTAGAAAACCTCCTGAAATTTAATTTGTTTAAAATAAAAAACCGCCTAAAGAAACAACCGTTAACCATCCGCTGCATTTGCAATATACAGCGTTGTCAGCATGCAGAAGATAAACGCCTGCATGATGCCGGTAAACCAGTCGAAGTATACGCCGAGGATTGCCGGGATACCGACATCCAGAATCGGAATATGCTTCAGAAATGCACCAACTGCGCCCGGAATCAGACCGAGGATCGCACTGCTGGCCAGGGCCAGTGCCGTGTAGATCAGCGTGTTAATAACGATACCTGACAGAATATTACCGAAATGTCGGCAGGCCATACTGATCGGCGTCGCCAGCTCTGACAGAATATTAAACGGTGTCAGGACTGGAATCGGCTGTGTAAATCCTTTCAGATATCCGCCCACACCGCCTGCTTTGATCTTCTGATGCGTAATCATAACAAAGACCACGATTGCCCACGCCGCTTCTGTGGACAGATCCGCCGTCGGACTGCGCAGCCCGATCAGACTGATCAGATTGGAAAACAGCGATGTTGCAAACAAGGCTGCCACAAACGGAATCATGTAGCGGAACGCCTCGCCCATATTGCCGATTACGAATTTGTTTGCTGTCTCGACAATGAACTCCGCTGCCGCCTGGCGTTTGGAAATATTCTGCACCTTCAGGTCGCGTGTCAGAAAGATACAGAGCCCGGTGATGATCGCCATGACAATCCAGCTGACGACCATTGTCTCCGTGATGCGCAGCTGTCCGAGGACGGGTACGCTGAACGGAAATGTGTAAAATATCTTAGCTCCGGTTATATCAACATTCAAAACTTTTTCACCTCCTTTCGAACCGTTTTGTTTTTCTCTTTTGATGCACTATGAAATTTTCCCCATAACAGACAGTAACTTCAGGCCGAGACTCGGAAAGAGAAGCGGCACGAGTCCCGCCACGAACTGGAAACAGGGTGCCGCGATGGCTGCAACCATCCAGAGAATCTGCAGCAGCATCCTGTATGTGTAACTCGACTTCATCTGCTGGCGCGCCAGACCTTCATCTTCCATGGATGTGACCTTCTGAACCGTCAGGCCCATCATGAAGAAGTTCAGAACTGCGATACAGCCGCCGCCGAGTCCGCCGAGGATCACCCGGTAATCAAACGGCACCTTGTCAGGCATTGCGAAATGAAGTCCCGCAAATACCGCAAACATGATGATCACGCCGATCACCGTAATCAGTATCACTCTTTTTGTTTCTTTGCGCACAGCCGGCGCAACTTTCTGCATGTCTATCGCCTCCGATCTTATGATCTTGTATAGTAGATCCGCTGCAGTTTTACTGCCTTCCTGTTTTCAGAACAGTTCAGCCGCATGACAGACGCCTTTTCTCAAGACAGCAATTTTCCATCTTCAGAGATGCTGGTTGTGATTGAATCCGTCCCGGCTGTCCTTCTTCTGATCTTTCATAATAATCTGATAGAATTTCCATCCGGTCATAATAGATCCGCCGATTCCAAAAAGAAGCCCCGGGATAAAAATCCAGCCCGGCAGACCAAACCGGCTCACGAGAAACCAGCACAAAAAAAGACACAATAAGACTGGCATAATCAATGACAGCCCCAACTGTGTCAGTATAGAAAGATTCTTGAGTATCTCTCTGTATTTTTGCATGTGTCTCTCCCGGTGTTCTGCAGTCAGATGCTTCCTATACTATACCAGAAACGGGACTTCTTTGCCACATATTATCTAAAAATTCATCGCTTCATCCCTGTTCTTTTGTGGATACTTCCATTATATTGCTTCCAGAGTCAGTTACTTTGCCTGATTTCTCCAAAAATTATCTCTGTGTCAGTTAAAGATCAGAGTGCGCCTTTTGGACAATTCTTAACACACTCCATGCACAAAATGCATTCTGTGCCGTTTTCCCGCTTTCTGGAATTGTCCGTTACATCAACATTCATCGGACAAACCTGTCTGCACTTGCCGCAGGAAATACATTTTTCTTTATCACATTTCACCCGGAGCAGCGCAAAATAACTCGCCGGTTTCAGGAACACCGTTACGGGACAGATATATTTGCAGAATGCGCGGTTATCTTTCAAAGCAAAGGCCAGAATAATGCCGACAGCATAATACAGAACATTGCCGGCAATAAACGCCCGGAACATGATTTTCTCGATATTCCCGGCGTGCGCATAGAAAAGAGCGGCGACAAATATCAGCGACAGCGCGAAGACAATGTACCGGATCCATCCCAGCTTCTTCCGGGGCTGTTTTGGCACTTTAAAAGGCAGAAAATCCAGGACCATCGCCGTCCAGCAGGCATAACCGCACCATCCGCGCCCGAAAATCAGAGGCCCGAAAATCTTCGCCACTGCGTAATGAATCGTTGCCGCCTCAAAGACACCCGTGAACAGATAATACCAGAACCCCTCGATCTGCATGTTTTCCCTGCAGATCAGTCCCAGGTAGATCAGCATATACAGGCCGACAAGCAGCTGCACAATGCGCCGTGCATGCTTCTGCTTTCTGATAAACAGAAACATACCCAGGGCAATGGAACAGCCGATATAACTGAAGTTAAAAAGATAAAAAAGGTTGTCTTTGGTCAGCCAAAGCGTAACAGCTATCGTCTCAAAGACAGCCAGCATGACGGCCGGCGCCATATATTTCTTCATTGTACCCTCTCCATGATACGATCTGATTCATTCCGGCAGAGTACCATTCTCTCTTTACGTGAACCAATCAGAGTAAATTGTAAAAAGAAACCCCCAAAATCCCATTTTTAAGGCTTTTCGAGGGTTCTCTTTCAGCTGTGCAGTTTATGCAAAATGGAAGCGACGGGGCTCGAACCCGTGACCTCTCGCGTGTGAGGCGAACGCTCATCCCGGCTGAGCTACGCTTCCCGATTCCGTATTCAAGTATAGCACGCTGTCGCCAAATGTCAAACAGGGCTGCCCGAGGATGTGACGGTCCTGATTTCATGTGAGTGAATTTGTCCAAAGGAGCCTGAAAACAGCCGCCAGGCTGGTTGAAGGGGACGACGACTGAGCGAACAGAAACAGGACCGGCACATCCTGTACCGGTCCTGCAAAAAATCAAATTACTTATAATTAACAATCTTTCCGAAGTCAGCCTTCAGGGAAGCGCCGCCTACGAGGCCGCCGTCGATGTCCGGCATAGCGAACAGCTCAGCTGCGTTACCTGCATTGACGGATCCGCCGTACTGGATGCGGATTGCTTCTGCGGTAGCTTCATCATAGATCTCGGCGATGCACTCGCGGATGCCCTTGCAGACTTCTTCTGCCTGCTCGGAAGTAGCGGTCTTGCCGGTTCCGATTGCCCAGATCGGCTCATAAGCGATGACTGCTGTCTTAGCCTGATCAGCTGTGACGTTCTGGAAGCCAACCTTAACCTGCTGACGGATCCAGTCCATGGTGATACCCTGCTCACGCTGCTCAAGAGACTCGCCGCAGCACATAATCGGTGTCAGGCCATACTCGAAAGCCTTGAGGACTTTCTTGTTGATGTCCTCACTGGTCTCTTTGAAGTAATCTCTGCGCTCGGAATGTCCGAGGATGACATACTTAACGCCTGCGTCTACCAGCATAGCCGGAGCGATCTCACCAGTGTAAGCACCCTTGTCTTCGAAGTACATATTCTCAGCAGCAACTGCTACCTTGGATCCCTTGACAGCTTCAACAACCGGAACGATATCGATAGCCGGAACGCCGTAAACGACATCAACGTCATCGCTCTCTACAAGCGGAGCAAGTGTCTTAACCAGCTCAACAGCCTCGCTCGGTGTCATGTTCATTTTCCAGTTACCAGCAACAATTTTTCTTCTTGCCATGATTGGCCTCCTTTAATGATAAATATCTCCATTTGCGCCTGTAAATGCGCGCTCACTTCTACCAGTATATCACGGTTTTCTCAAATCCGCACCCTCTGTTTTTCACATTATGCATGACTGCGATTCAGCCTTTCCATGTGCAGGTGCTTTGAGACGGCCGGTACTTGCTGAACAGGATTCCATCCTGTGAAGCTTATGTACCGCTGCCAGTCGAAAGCAGCGCGGGCGAGCCTGCACAGGAATGCTGAATCGAAGGATTCTTAAATGATTAAGATTAACTTACTTATCATCCGCTGCTGCAACGCCCGGAAGTTCCTTACCCTCAAGGAACTCAAGGGATGCGCCGCCGCCTGTGGAGATGTGACTCATCTTGTCGCCGAATCCAAGCTGGTTGACAGCTGCTGCGGAGTCGCCGCCGCCGATGATGGTCGTCGCATCGGTATCTGCAAGCGCTTTTGCAACTGCAATAGTGCCTGCCGCAAGTGTCGGGTTCTCAAATACGCCCATCGGGCCGTTCCAGACGACGGTCTTTGCGTTCTTGACAGCGTCAGCGTACAGTTCTGCAGTCTTCGGGCCGATGTCCAGGCCTTCCATGTCTGCCGGGATCGCATCCGCGTCAACTGCACAGACCTCGATCGGTCCGTCAATCGGGTTCGGGAAGGAAGCTGCGACGGTCGTGTCGATCGGCAGAAGCAGTTTCTTGCCGAGATCCTCTGCCTTCTTGATCATCTCGAGGCAGTAGTCGATCTTGGTATCGTCTACCAGAGAGTTTCCGACTTCTTTGCCCTGCGCCTTCATGAAGGTGTAAGCCATGCCGCCGCCGATGATCAGGGTGTCACATTTTTCAAGCAGGTTGGAAATAACATTCAGCTTATCAGCAACCTTTGCGCCGCCCAGAATTGCAACGAACGGGCGAACCGGATTTTCAACGGCGTTGCCGAGGAAATCGATTTCTTTCTGCATCAGGTAGCCGACTGCACAGGTATCAACATATTCGGTAACGCCGACGTTGGAGCAGTGTGCGCGGTGCGCGGTACCAAATGCATCGTTGACAAATACGTCTGCCAGTGAAGCAAGATCCTTAGAGAATGCCTCTTCGTTTTTGGTCTCTTCGATGCGGTAGCGGGTGTTCTCAAGCAGAATCACTTCGCCGTCCTTCATTGCTTCAACTGCAGCTTTTGCGTTCGGTCCGACAACTTCCGGATCCGCAGCGAACTTCACTTCCTGTCCGAGCAGTTCGGAAAGACGTGCTGCGACCGGTGCCAGGGACAGCTCCGGCTTCGGCTCACCCTTCGGCTTGCCCATGTGTGAGCAGAGGATGACTTTGCCGCCGTCAGCAATCAGTTTCTTGATAGTCGGAAGCGCTGCAACCAGACGGTTCTCATCTGTGATGACGCCTTCCTTCATCGGAACGTTGAAATCGCAGCGCACCAGAACGCGCTTGCCCTGTACATTGATATCATCTACGGATTTTTTATTCAGTCCCATGATAATCTCCTTTTTCGTTCTTTCATTAAATGCCTTGTCTGCGCATGGCTCATTGCTAACGCGCAAAAGAACGGGTCCGGTCCTAAGACCGGACCCGGTAAGGTCTGCTTATTTCAGATCCGGATCAATTACTTTACGAACTTTGCGAAGTACTTGATGGTTCTGCACATATTAGATGTGAAGCTGTTCTCATTGTCGTACCAGGAAACAACCTGAACCTGTGTCTTGCCGTCGCCTGCCGGAATTACCATAGTCTGTGTTGCATCGAACAGAGATGCATAAGTCATGCCGACGATATCCTTGGATACGATCTGATCCTCGTTGTAACCGAAGGACTCTGTTCCCTGTGCCTTCATAGCTGCATTGACTTCATCAACTGTAACTTCGCCGTTGACAACAGCTGTCAGGATGGTTGTGGAACCGGTCGGGGTCGGGATACGCTGTGCAGCGCCGATGAGCTTGCCGTTCAGTTCCGGAATAACCAGGCCGATTGCCTTTGCAGCGCCGGTGCTGTTCGGAACGATGTTCTCAGCTGCGGCACGGCTTCTGCGCTTGTCGCCCTTTCTCTGCGGTCCGTCAAGGATCATCTGGTCGCCTGTGTAAGCGTGGATGGTGCACATGATACCGGACTCGATCGGAGCCAGATCGTTCAGAGCCTTAGCCATCGGAGCCAGGCAGTTTGTTGTGCAGGATGCTGCAGAGATGATGTCGTCGTTCTCTGTCAGTGTCTCATGGTTTGTGTTGTAAACGATGGTCGGAAGGTCATTTCCTGACGGAGCAGAGATGATAACCTTCTTGGCACCTGCATCGATGTGTGCCTGAGATTTTGCCTTGGAGGTGTAGAAACCTGTGCACTCCAGAACAACGTCGATGTCAAGCTCTTTCCACGGAAGGTTCTTTGCGTCAGCTTCCTTGTAGATCTCGATCTCTTTTCCGCATACTACGATAGAATGATCGGTATTGGAAACCTGATCTGCATATGCATATCTTCCCTGTGTGGAATCATACTTCAGAAGATAAGCCAGCATGTCAGGGCTGGTCAGGTCGTTGATTGCGACAATCTCAAAACCTTCTGCGCCAAACATCTGTCTGAACGCCAGACGTCCGATTCTTCCAAAACCATTAATAGCAACTCTTACTGCATCAGCCATAACTATTTTTTTCCTCCTGCCAAATCCATATTTGTTAAAACTTAAACATTTATATTGTACCGAAACAAAAACAGGAAATCAAGACATTTCTCATGGAAAAATGTAGAACATTCCCATGAAAAATGTTGTTATTTTGAAGGAATTACCAAAATTTCCGGTTTCTTATCCACAAAAATGGTAATTTCTCTGAATCCTGCGTCCCGGATCACCTTTTCCGCACGTTCAAATTCATAGCCGATATAGGCGGGATTGTGCGCATCTGCACCCAGTGTGATCCGCTCTCCGCCCAGTTCCCGGTAGCGCCGGAGCACATCCGGATGGGGATTCGGACAGCCGAGCCCGCTCTTGTATCCGCCGGTGTTGACTTCCAGCGCAATGCCGCGCGCAATCAGTTCCTTTAGAATTTCGTCGATCACATCTGCATACTTCTCATAAGCATACACATCTCTGTCATACCCGTAGCGCACCACGTAATCGAGATGTCCGAGTGCCTGAAATCCGTCAATCTGCCGGACACATTCCAGTGTCTGCTCAAAATAGTGACGGTACATGACATCATCCGTTCCCGGATACAGTGCGCGGTCGTACGGATCAATTCCGTCTACCAGATGCACCGAACCGAGAATATAATCAAAGGGATATGCATTGATAAATGCATGGATTTTTTCCCGATAATCCATGTGCATGCCGATTTCGATGCCGGTCAGAATCCGGATCCGGTCCCGGTAAGCATCGCGCACCTGCACCATTTTCTCCCAGTACGCTGCCGGATCCACCTGGAAGTATCCCGGTTTTGCGAGACCATAATCCTGGTGGTCGGTAATGCAGATGGTATCCATCCCGCAGGCAATTGCCTGCTCGACCATTTCCTCGACGGGTGTCTCAGAATCTGTTGAAAAGGATGTGTGCATATGAATGTCTGCTGTCATATATTTCTCCCTTCTGCCAGGCCCCGTAAAAATCGGCTTTCCGGCGTCATTCTCCCATCCGCCTGCCTCAATTCCACATTCACCGGACAATCGTTCCGCCGCCGGCCTCAATTCCGCCTTCACCGGACAATCGTTCCGCCGCCGGCCACACACCCGTCATCCGTATAAAATACGACTGCCTGTCCGGGTGTCACCGCGCGCACCGGTTCCCGGAACCGGCAGGTGATTTCATCCGCATCTGTCTTCGTAATCTCACAAAGTGTACCTTTGTGGTTATACCTGATTTTTGTCAGGAACAGGCCCGTTTCACCGGTTTTCAGTTCCGGGATCCCCATAAAGTTCAGGTTGTTTGCCCGAAGTGTCTCCGTAAAGACATCCTCGTGTTCTCCTACCACCACCTCATTGGTATCCGGGCGAATCTCCGTCACAAATACGCGCCGTCCCATCGGAAGATCCAGGCCGCGGCGCTGTCCGATCGTATAATGTGTGATGCCTCTGTGTCGTCCGAGCACCTGCCCGTCCTTTGTCACAAAATATCCGGGCGGCGGCACGGCTCCCATATGTTCCCGTTCGATAAATGCGGCATAATCGCCGTCCGGCACAAAGCAGATTTCCTGGCTGTCGTGCTTGTGCGCCACCGGCAGGCCTGCCGCTTCTGCAATTTCCCGGATCTGCGGCTTCGTGTAGTTCCCAACCGGAAGCAGTGTTCTGGACAGCTGTTCCTGCGTCAGATTATAAAGCGCGTAGGTCTGATCTTTTTCTGCCGTAACAGAATTGCTGACAGCCAGTCTCCCGTTTTCGCGGGCTGCAATCGTCGCATAATGGCCTGTCGCGATATAATCCGCTCCGATCTGAAGGCTTTTTTCCAGCAGCGCCTCCCACTTAACGTACCGGTTGCACGCAATACAGGGATTCGGTGTGCGGCCGGCCAGATATTCTTCTGTAAAATAATCAATCACCCGGCGCTGAAAGATATCTCTGAAGTTGACAACATAGTACGGAATCCCGAGCACCTCCGCAACACGCCCGGCATCTTCCACTGCAGAAACACCGCAGCATCCGCCCTCTTTCTCCAGAACAGCGGCGTTCTCATCCTGCCAGATCTGCATCGTGATGCCGATCACCTGATACCCCTGTTCTTTCAGAAGATATGCGGCTGCGGAAGAATCCACACCGCCCGACATTCCGACAACAACTGTTTTATTCATAGGCTGTCTGTTCCTTTACATTGTTTCCCTGCATGAGACATGATCACAGATCTGCTTCATCGCTTCCACAACCTGGTCCACTTCTTCACGCGTCGTCTCATATGATAAAGTAAACCGCAGCGACTGAAACGCCTCTTCCCGGCTGCGTCCCATCGCCAACAGTACATGTGAGGGTTCCAGAGAACCCGTGGAACAGGCTGACCCGGCTGACGCCGCGATCCCCTGCAGATCCAGCCGGATCAGGGCTGATTCCGCACTGATTCCCGGAAACTGCAGACTGACGTTATTGGGCAGCCGGTGTTCCGGATGTCCGTTCAGCTGAACACCCGGTATTTCGTGCTTCATGCG
>JAFUCM010000003.1 GCA_017459675.1 Eubacterium sp. | reverse complement strand
TCCATTCCGATTTTGATTATTCTATTCATAGGTGACCTCCTTTTGTATGCGGTAATCCCTGTTACCATTGATCTTGACAATCATCAGTATACAGGTAAATCCACGTTGCTACAAATGTGAGGTCACTTCATATTATCTCACCCGACTCACCTGGCTCACCCGGAGGGACATATGATTTTTGATACACATGCACATTATAATGACAGAGCATTCGACGAAGATCGCGCGCTTCTTCTGGCAGAATTCCCGGATCATGGAATCGGCGGTGTGGTTAATGCCGCTGCAAGCTATCGCAGTCTGGCACTGACCAGACAGCTGACAGAGCAGTATGATTTTATCTATGGGGCCTACGGGATTCATCCGTCGGAAATCGATACTGTCCCGGGCGTCGTAAAAATATCCGATCTGACAGGCTTGCCGATTGTGGAGTCAGAAGATGACGCTGACCTTGCCGGAGTTGGCGGAGATGCCGGAAATGCTGAACACGTCGGAGATGGCGGCGTGGATTCCCGCGGAACAAAAGAAGCATCTTCTGATAAGAAGTCAGGAAGCGGAGAGCCGCCGGTCTGGTTTCTGGAGGAACTCCGTGACCTATGCCGTCTGAACAAGGCGGTGGCAGTCGGTGAGATCGGTCTGGATTATCACTGGGATAAGGAAAACAAGAAGCAGCAGATTGACTGGTTTGAATGCCAGATTGAGCAGGCCCGCCAGCTCCTGCTTCCGATCATCATTCACAGCCGGGAGGCGGCCGAAGACACGCTGGCGACGGCGAAGCGGACCAGTTTGGGGGATGTCGGCGGCGTCATGCACTGCTTCTCCTATTCCGTCGAGTTGGCGCGGGAATACCTGAACATGGGGCTGTATCTTGGCATCGGCGGTGTCCTGACCTTCAAGAATGCAAGAAAATTGCGGGAAGTTGTCGCCTATGCGCCGATCGAGCAGCTTGTTATTGAAACAGACTGCCCATACCTCGCTCCCACGCCGCACCGCGGCGAGCGGAACTGCTCGCTGTACCTGCCCCTGGTCATCGAGGCAATCGCTGAGATCAAGGGGATGACTGCTGAAGAGGTGGAAGCTGTCACTTGGGAGAATGCGAAGCGGCTGTATGGGGTATAAATGTTGTTTTATTCATGCGTTCATATCTAAAGACGGGACACTTCTTGGTTTTCGATATGAGAGACAATGGCCGGGCAGGCGGAATTGATAGAAATGAGAAAAGCGGCAGCCATGGAAGCCAGACCAGGCAAAAAGAAACGATACGATATTATAGTAAGAACAGTAAAAGATACAATTTTAGAAACAAGTACAACAAATATGAGGCACTACTATGAATAAACAAGAACTCCGCGGCTATCTTCTGATCCTTGCTGCGGCACTTTCCTGGGGCTGGATCCCGGTTTTCAGCCGCATTGCATATCAATATGGGAGCAATCCGCAGATGGCTGCGGCATTCCGTTCTTTTGTGGCGGCGCCGGTCTTTCTGATCTGGCTGCTGGCGAAGGGATCCCTGAAGCAGTTCAAATTAAAGGATCTGCCGCTGTACCTGATCTATGGAATCGTGGCGTATGCGGGAACCTGCTATCTCTACATGGCGGCTGTTCAGCTTCTGACCAGTGCGATGGCGGCGATTCTTCTTTATACGAGCGCAGCGTTCATCATTATCCTGAACCGGCTGATCTATAAGGATGCCATTACCCGGGATAAGATCATTGCGCTTGCCTGTACATTTTTCGGATGTTTTCTGGTGGTAAGGGCCTATGACCCGGGTGCCTTTCTCGGTAATCTGAAAGGAATCCTGTTCGGGCTGGGATCAGGCCTGTGCTACTCGATGACGACGGTCATGGGTACGACACTCCGGGAAAAAAATCCGGGCGAGGTGAATTCCGGCCTGATGACGATCTTCGGCGCGATGGTCTTTCTGGTGGTATGTCCGCCCTGGAAAGGGCCGGCACCGTCCCTGCCGCTGATGATCTGTTATATCGGGCTGGGCCTGGTCTGTTCTGTCGGGGGATTCGGTTTTTATCTGAAAGGCATGGAGCAGGGAATTGACGGCGGCATCGCCGGCATTATCGCGATGCTCGAGCCGGTTGCTGCAACGGTGTTAGGATGTCTGTTTTTTCATGATGAGATTACCTGGCCGCAGGTTGTCGGAATTGCAGTTGTGCTCTTTGGTGCGGCGTGGCCGCTTCTGGCAGAAAGAAGAGAGTTTGCGTCAGCTGGTTCTGCATGAGCGTGTCAACGTAGTGAGGCGCTGAAGGTAAAGTGGACCTTCGTCAGACAGAGAGGAGCGAAGCGGAGACATTGTAACCCGCCATTGCGTTAAATTTGTTTCGAAGTCCGCCGTCCGAAGAGGCGGGGGGAGTCCTCCGCTGAGCGATCAAGGAACTCCAGGAAGGAAATGTCATGACGACAGATGAAATCAGGCAAAAACTATTCGCGCTGCAGGACGAACCATATCGGGCATTTCAGGCGAAGCTGATTCCGACAGTTAATCCGGAAACAATTATTGGTGTCCGCACGCCCGCGCTTCGGAAGCTGGCAAAGGAACTGACAGAAGAACTTACAGAAGAACGTACAAAAGAAGTTTCAAAAGAAGTTTCAAAAGAGCCGGGAACCGGCACATTTCTGCAGGAACTTCCGCACCGGTATTTCGAGGAAAACCAGCTGCAGGCGTTTATCATTTCTCTGACGAAGGATTACGGGATCTGCATGGAACTGACAGAACGATTTCTGCCATTTATCGATAACTGGGCGACCTGCGATCAGTTTTCTCCGAAGGTTTTCAGAAAACACAGGCAGGATTTGCTGCGTCATATCCTTATCTGGATCCGGTCGGACAAAACCTACACAGTGCGGTTCGGGATCGGAATGCTGATGCAGCATTTTCTGGAGGAAGATTTTGATCCGGCATACCCGGAACTGGCAGCAGGTGTGGTGTCGGATGAATATTATATCAATATGATGATCGCCTGGTATTTTGCCACTGCGCTGGCAAAGCAGTATGAGGCGGTACTGCCGTATATCGAGGAAAAGCGGCTGGCACCGTGGACGCATAATAAGACGATTCAGAAAGCGCTGGAAAGTTTTCGGATCACACCGGAACAAAAACAATATCTTCGCAGGCTGAAAGTGAAGCCGGGAACGTGCCGATAGAGGCCGAAGGCAAAAAAGGCGAAGGCAAAAAGTGAAGACAAAAAAGCGATCGTATTTCTGACGAATGGTCGCTTTTTTTTGTGCAATCTGTTATGATGATTTCAGACGCAGAAATTCAGATATTTCTGCAGAACTGAAAAGGGGTTTACGAAGCAAAAAGTAATCCGTAACAAGGAGAGGGTTATGGCAAACACAGAGAAGAAAACGACAAAGAACGAAACTGCGGCAAAGACAACTGCTGCGAAGAAAGCAGCTGCGGCAAAGGCTTCCACAAAGAAGACGGCCGCAGCAGTGAAAACGACCGCCAAAAAGACAGCTGCATCAGCAAAGAAGACAGCCGCAGCTTCGAAAAAGACAGTTAATAAAAAGGCAGTCAATACAAAGGCAGCCAATACAAAGGCAGCCGCTCATTTTGGCGAGCTGGATGAGCATCTCTTCGGCACGGCGACACATCATGAGATCTTCAAAAAGATGGGTGCGCATCTGGACAAGAAGGATGGTCAGAGCGGCGCATGGTTTACGGTCTGGGCACCGAATGCAATGGCCATTCAGGTTGTCGGTGATTTCAACGGATGGGACGGCAAGAATGACGTCATGGAAAAGGTTTCCGATATGGGCGTCTATGAGAAATTTGTCCCGGGTGCAAAGGTCGGCGACTATTACAAATATAAGATTTTCACGGCTGACGAGCGCATTCTGATGAAGGCCGATCCATATGCATTCTGGGCTGAGAAACGTCCGGGAACGGCTTCCCGCATCGCGGATATCGACCACTATAAATGGCACGATGCCACATGGATGAAGAAGCGGAAAGAATTTGATCCGAAGAAATCTGCGCTGGCAATTTATGAGGTCCATCCGGGTTCCTGGATGAAACATCCGGCTTCCGACGAAAATCCGGAGGGATTCTACACCTATCGCCAGTTTGCGGACCGCGCAGTGGAATATATCAAGGATATGGGATACACCCACGTTGAGCTGATGGGCATGGCGGAACATCCGCTGGATGCGTCCTGGGGTTATCAGGTGACCGGATATTATGCACCGACGTCCCGTTATGGCACGCCGGAGGATTTCCAGTACATGATCGACACCTTCCACAAGAATGGAATCGGCGTCATCCTCGACTGGGTGCCGGCACATTTCCCGAAGGATGCCATGGGGCTGGCAGAGTTTGACGGCGATGCGGTTTATGAGCACGCAGATCCGCGCCAGGGTGAGCACCCGGACTGGGGTACCAAGATCTTCAATTACGGCCGCCCGCAGGTCAAGAACTTCCTGATCGGCAATGCGCTTTACTGGGTTGAGCACTACCATGTCGACGGTCTGCGCGTGGACGCGGTCGCATCGATGCTGTATCTCGACTATGGCCGCAAGGACGGCGAGTGGATTGCAAATAAAGACGGCGGCAATGAGAACTACGAAGCTGTTGAATTCTTTAAGCACATCAATACACTGGTCTGCGGCAAGAATCCGGGCGTCATGATGATCGCTGAGGAATCGACCGCATGGCCGAAGGTTACCGGTGATGTCGAGAAGGAAAATGGTCTCGGATTTACCTACAAGTGGAACATGGGCTGGATGCATGACTTCCTGGAATACATGAAGCTGGATCCGCTGTTCCGCAAAGGTGCGCATAATCTGATGACCTTTGCGATGACCTACGTCAACAGCGAGAATTATATTCTCGTGCTGTCTCACGATGAGGTCGTTCATCTGAAGTGCTCGATGATTGAGAAAATGCCGGGCTACGAGGATGACAAGTTTGAGAATCTGAAGGCGGGCTATTCCTTCATGTTTGGTCATCCGGGCAAGAAGCTGCTCTTCATGGGCCAGGATATCGGCCAGCACAGAGAGTGGAGCGAAGAGCGGGAGATTGACTGGTACCTGCTTGAAGATAAGCGCAATGAACATCTGCAGGCCTATGTCCGCGATCTGCTGACCATGTACCGCAAATATCCGGCACTGTATGCAAATGACGGCAGACCGGAGGGATTCCAGTGGATCAATGCCGACGATGCGGACCGCAGTATCTTCAGTTTCATCCGGTGGGCGCCGGACGGCAAGAACAACCTGATTTTTGTCATCAATTTCACACCGATGGCGCGTCCGGATTACTGTGTCGGCGTGCCGAAGGCGGGCAGATACGATCTGATCCTGGACAGCAAAGAGGAGAAATACGGCGGGGATCACAAGGCACCGAAGCGCTATAAAGCGTGGAAGGGCGAGTGCGACAAACAGCCGTATCATGTCGCATATGATTTGCCGGCTTACGGCGTCGCAGTCTTTAAATTTTCTGTATAACATCATATAGTAAGGGACAATAAAGGGGTCCGCCGCATTAAGCATTCATCTGCTTAGTGTGACGGACCTTTATTACATACAGATTCAGGTTCTATTTCAGGTTCCGCGCCGCTTCGGCATTCCATACATCGTAAAGACGCGGACTGCTTCTTTTTGTGTATCTTCCAGTGCGTCCTTTGCGGAGAGTCCTTCTTTCACCATCCTGCGCAGCGGCATGCAGATCAGCTGTTCAAACTGATTCGGCGGAATCACCAGACGGTTCCGCAGAAGCGGCGGCGTCCGGTCCTGCGAAAACTGGATGCTTTTCTCTGTATAGTACAGCCAGGGATACAGGCGCTGCAGCTCATAGTTATGAAATACAGTCGTCAGCTGCGGTGAGCCGCTGAAAATGGTGAACAAATATTTTGTATTCTGATCACTGATCCATTCCAGAAAATCAAATGCTTCGCGGCGTGCTTCTGAAAACGGGTTCAGGCCAAGGCAGTAGCCTGCCGAAACAGTCTTTCTTCCCGGAATATGGTAGTATCCGATTTTCCGCTGGAAATCATGTTTTTCACTTCTGATAATCTGCGGTGTGTATTCTGAGAATGCCACCAGCATCGCTGTTTTTCCGCCCAGAAAATCCAGGACGGTCTGGTCCAGAGAAGTTTTCAGCCGGGTATCGTCTGTGTACTGCAGTGTTTCATGCAGGAGCTGGTAGGCGTTCTGGTTCGCGTTTGACTGGAATGTGGGACGGCTGTATGCGTCCCAGAGTTTCCCGCCCAGTGCCCAGAGGCGCGGGAGAATTTCGCAGCTCATGGTCTCGTCCGTGGCACCCGCGAATGTCGCACCATAAGGGGTCGGTGACGCAGGATTAAATCTGCGGGTGAAGAACTGCGCAATGTGGTTAAATTCTGTCCAGGTCCGGGGCGGCCGCAGCGGCAGATTGTGCATCCGTCTGTATGCTTCGGCGAGCACCGGGTTTTCAAACAGGTCCTGCCGGTAGAAGAGCATCTGGCTGCCGCCGGTGTAGGGAATTCCGTAGGTTCGCCGGTTGACAATGTAATTGCGCCGCAGCTCCGGAACATAATTTGACAGATCGATCTGCTTTTCATCCAGAAACTCTGTCAGCTCTGCAAGGTAGTGGTTCTGGACCATATAGTTCACCCAGTGATTGTCATACATCATCAGGTCATAGGGCGGGATTTTATCATCATACATATCGCGGATCATGCCCAGTGCCTGATTCTGCGGAATCACTTCATAATCCACCCGGATGCCGGCTTTTTGTTCAAAATGCGGCAGCATCAATGTCAGTGCATACTCAGATGCGTCCTGAATCATCATGATCCGCAGGTGCTTCTGACGGGATCCGCCATATTTTGCAGCGGGCTGTGATGCCGGTGCGCGGGAAATCGCATCTGCGGCAAACTGGTCTTCTTCCATTTCGATATAAACAGGATCTGAAAAAGCGGGCGACTCGATCAGGTTAAACATCCGCTCTGCAGAGAGCTCGGCAAGACGTGATGCAGACCGTGACACGATCAGCGTATCAGCGCTTGTAAAGGAATGATCCCATCCCTCTTCCCCGATCTCAATGATGAGCAGATCCTGAAACGGTTTCAATCCGTTGTATTTGACGGCAAATGTGATTCCCTCTGCAATCTCATGGCTGGTGCAGATGATCACCTGCGGTCTGCCGCTGTGGAGTAATTCCATGCAGGACTCCATGGCACTTTCTTTGATCATATCCACCGGTGTGACAGTATCATCTGCGGCTGTGAGACCGTTCTCGGCGAATGCTTCCCGGAATCCGCGGACAGATTCTGCCTCAGAAGAGTACTGCAGGGAACCGCAGAAAAGCGCGATCTCCCGGTATCCCTTTTCCAGGAGCTGTGAGGTGACTTCGTATAAGGTTTTGTAGTTATTAAATCCGGTATAATTGACCGTCACGTTCGGGATGCGCCGTTCAACAAACAGGATGGGGATCTGATAGGACGCGGCGCCCTTCCAGAAATCAGATTCCTCCTCTGACTGGCAGGTGGTCAGGATGATCCCGTCAACGCCCTGCGACAGCATCCGGTTAATCATCTGCTGTTCCGTGCTGATGACATTGTCGGTGAAAGCAACCTGGATGCCATATCCCTTCTGCTGAATAAACGAAGAAAATGTATTGAACAGATTGGTGTGAAACTGACTTTTGATATCGGACAGGATCACGCCGATTGTTCTTGATGTTTTCCGCTTGAGATCCCTTGCGCTGGCGTTGGGAATATAGTTGAGTTCCCGCACGGCTTCCAGAACCCGTTCCCGCTTTTCGGCACTGACGGCTTTTGTCTGATTCAGTACATTGGAAACGGTTGCGGGCGAGACACCTGCCCGCAGTGCGACATCTTTGATTGAGGCCATGGCAGCTCCTTTCCGATCAGAGATCGCGATTGAACTCAGTGGATCAGTCCCCCGTCTCAGGCGCATAGAGCGCCTGCTCATCGCGTATTTCCGCAGAAACAGCTCTGCGGGCATCTGTCCGAGTCTATTATAAAGCCATTCCGGCACCTTGTAAACGAAAATGGTAAATGAACAGTAAAACGATTTACTACTTAATCGGCAAATTGAGGTTTTTTCGTAAAAAAGTGTGATATAGTGCATACATCAACAGACAGTAACTGGTTCAGCAAAGGAAACAAAGGGAAAACGGTAAAGGAAAAGAAAGCATTTCTGAAAGGAGAAACAACACATGAAAAAGAGACTACTGGGACTGGTACTTTGCGGCATTATGACAGCATCCCTGTTCGGATGCGGCGGCGCAGCTGACAGCTCCTCTGCAGGAAGCAGTGCGGCAGCTTCTTACGCAGCAGCATCTGAGGCAGCATCTTCTGCAGCATCCGAAGCAGAGGCAGAGAGCACCGCAGCTTCCAGCGAAGACGCAGCTGCAGCTTCTGAAGCTTCTGCAGACGCAGCCGCTGATGCCGGCGAGATGAAGGACTGGGAGCAGGCATATGTTGACGATGGTTACATTCCGACAGGCGACAGCAAATATACATTTGCATTTATCTCACAGGACTTCAAAGACACCTTCTCACAGGCAGTCACATCCGGTATTGAAGACTATGTAAAACAGGCATATCCGAATGTAGAACTCCTGGTCGGCGACGGTGAGCAGGATGTCAACAGACAGGTACAGCTCGCAGAAAACTTTATTACACAGGGTGTTGACGTACTGATGCTTTCATCTTCCGACTCTGACGGCTGCGTCGTAATCTGTGAGACAGCACGCCAGAACAACGTTCCGCTCGTCGTTGTTAACTCCGACGTTGCGTGCCCGGAGGTTGATCACTTCTTCGCTGGATCTGACCACTACTATTCCGGTCAGCTGCAGGCTGAGTATCTGATTGACAATGTAGACGACAGCGAGACACTGAATCTCTGCTACCTCGGCGGAATAAACGGATTCACCCATGCAAAACTTCGCCGCGAAGGCGTTTTCGAGACACTCGACAAGGCAGGATTTAACTACAATCTGCTTTCTGACCAGGAAGGTAAGTACCTCCGCGACAAGGCAATGGAGATTACCGAGGACTGGATTATCCAGTATGGTGAGGATATCGACATCATCGTCGCTGCAAACGATGAGATGGCTATGGGCGCAATGCAGTCCCTGCAGGCAGCAGGCATCAACGATGTCATCATCTGCGGTATCGATGCAAACCAGGATGCATGTGAGGCTGTTAAAGACGGATCTCTTGCAATGACAGTCTTCCAGGATGCAACAAGCCAGGGTAAATGGGGCGCGATCGAAGCATACACAGTCGCTGAAACAGGCAGAGCACCGGAATATCTCGATGTTCCGTACCTCCCGGTTTCTGCTGCAAACATCGACGAGTATCTTTGATTAACACAGTGTTCCACTGAATAGAGAATGGAATCCTGAAGGGTGATCAGTGATTCCTGAATCGCAAAAAATCCCGCCGCGGTGCTTAAACTGCGGCGGGATTTTTACAGGTCACAAAATGATCTTATTTACACACGACAAATAGATTTTCAGTGGGATCAGATGAAATGTTTACAGCTGTGTCCTTGAACCTTTTAGTTCGGCGAGATAGCGCTTCCGGTACTGGAGGGGCGTGACGCCGGCGATGCTGCGGAAGACGCGGTGGAAATAGGCCGGGCTGTCGAAGCCGACGATGGAGCCGATGTGGGCAGCCGTGTAGTCACTGGAGATCAGGAGTGTTTCCGCCTGGCCGATCCGGCAGCGCAGCATGTACTGCAGCGGTGCATAGCCGGTCAGATCTTTGAAGGAATGCGCCAGATAGGACGGACTGCAGGAAACAACCTCCGCGATTTCCTCGATGCGGAGCGGTTCTGTAAAATGAAGATCAATATAGTTTTTAGCCGCAAGTGCTGTCTCGGATGACTGCCGGGAAAGCCTGCGGCTTTTTTCTGCGGGAATCTGGCAAGCTGTGATCAGAAATACAGCAGCCATCAGCTGTACGCGGACATCTTCCGCAGACGAGGCCGCTTCTGTTGAGACGATCTGGTCGGCAAGCTGCAGGAGAAAGTTCTCCTGAGAACCGGCAGCCCGGACAAAGGTGCTGTCTGCCGGAAGCAGATGATTTCCGGGAAGATCGGGCATGCGCACATCAGTAAATCCGAAACAATAGGTGCCGATCTCCATTTCGCCGGTGGAAAGTACCTCGTGGTAGCTGCCGGCATTGTAATAGATCAGGTCGCCGACGGCAACTGGATAAGACTCGTTATCGATATTATAAGTCCCCGTTCCGTGATAACAGATCAGCAGCTCGCAGAGATTCTGGTGGCTGTGCATCGGCCGGACACGTTTTCCCTCAGATACACTCTGGCGGTTTGCGTAGACCAGGGACGGCAGGGAGCCATTTGAAAAAACCTGATTGAGCAGCTGTGGTGTGAGTTTCATGGTATCAATCCTTTCGCGGTGACAGTCGGGAGAATCTGATTCTGTCTGGATCATCTGGTGATTTGGCCGGGTGAGACAGTCTCCGGCAGCATCAGGCAGAATCGTGCAATGATGCCCGGATTTTTCTTCATTTTCATGGGAAACCGGAAAAATGTGAGCAGAATCGTGCAACTTTTATTCCGGAAAACCACTTACAATGTGAATGTAGCAAAACACAGGAGCCGAGTCAATAGAAACGGGTTCCTTTCATGATCCGGAACAGGATCGAAGCACACAATTAACTGACAGAATCAGACAACTGTAAAACAGGCAATTTTCCAAAGATATTTTATTAAAAAAGAAAGGAAGCAAACATCATGATTAACGGATCAAAAGTACTGGATCATTCAATTCGCTGGGCAATGGTAGGCGGCGGCCTCGGCAGCCAGATCGGTTATATTCACCGTTCATCCGCACAGAGAGACAATAACTTCAAGCTTGTCGCAGGCGCATTTGATATCAATCCGGAACGCGGGATTGCATTCGGAAAAGATCTCGGCGTTGCGCCGGAGCGCTGCTATCCGGATTATCAGACCATGTTTGCTGAGGAAGCGAAACGCGAGGATGGTATCGAGGCAGTATCCATTGCAACACCGAACGGCACACATTACACCATCTGCAAAGCTGCGCTCGAAGCAGGTCTGCATGTTGTCTGTGAGAAACCGGTCTGCTTCACAACAGAAGAGGCAGAAGAGCTGGTTGCACTGGCAAAAGAGAAAAATCGTGTTGTCGGTGTTACCTATGGTTATTCCGGCCATCAGATGATCCAGCAGGCACGCCAGATGATCAAAAACGGTGATCTCGGCGATATCCGTGTCATTAACATGAGCTTTGCATTTGGCGCATACAATACAAAGATCGAAGAAGTCAATGCAGCTGCAAAATGGCGTTTTGATCCGGCAAAGGCAGGCATTTCTTTCGCGATGGCAGATGTCGGAACCCATCCGCTGTATCTGATCGAGGCAATGATTCCGTATCTGAAGATCAAAAACCTGATGTGCACAAAGCAGGCATTTGTAGAAGGACGCCAGCTGGAAGACAATGCATTTACGATTATGAACCTTGAGGGCGGTGCGAACGTACAGGAAGGCGCACAGGTATACTGCTGGTCCAGTTCCATTAACTGCGGCGCACGTCATTATCATAAGTTCCGTATCGTCGGTTCCAAAGCTTCTCTGGAATGGGATGACGAGCGTCCGAACCAGATGAGCTATGAAGTAGAGGGCGAGCCGGTCCGCACACTGGAGCGCGGCGCAGGCTACCTGTATCCGGAAGCACGTGTGGAAGACCGCATCGGCGGCGGACATGCTGAGGGACTGTTTGAGGCATGGAGCAACCTGTACCGCAGATTCGCGGTTGCTATGGCAAACGCTGATTCCGGCGAATATGGTGATTTCTGGTATCCGGATGTAAACGCCGGCGCACAGGGTATCAAGTGGCTCGAGAAATGCGTTGAATCCGCAGACAAGGGAAGTATCTGGGTGGATTTCTGAAGCCAGGTGGAGTAAAATAAAAATACATAGAACGCATATCAGTAATTCATCGCATGTACGTTTGCAATGTTATATGAAATGACTGATGATGCTGCCAGATGATTATAAAACGAGGAGGACAAACAAATGCCGATGCAGATTTGCGGCGCTCCGGCAAGCTGGGGCGTAGATGACCCGAAAAACCCGTATCTTCCGCCGTGGCAGAAGGTTCTTTCCGAGGCACATCAGGCAGGTTATACTGCGATTGAACTGGGACCGTACGGATATCTCCCGTATGATGATGTGGATCTCATCAAAGAAGAACTGGAAAAGAATGATCTGGCAATTGTTGTCGGAACCATTTTCCACGATCTTGTTGACCCGGCGAATCAGCCGTCCGTTCTGGAAGCAGTTGATAATATCTGTAAACTGATCACAGATCCGAGACTTCCGAAACTGCCGGTTCTGGAGGGACAGAAGTTCCCGACACCGTATCTGACTGTCATGGACTGGGGACATGACGAGCGTGATTACAATGCAGGCCATCCGGACCGCGCGCCGCGCATGAATGATGAGGAGTGGAAACAGTTTATCGGACATGTCCGCGCTGTCTGTGACCGCGCGAACAGCTACGGCGTCCGCCCGCTGATCCATCCGCATTCCGGAACATACATCGAGTATGCAGACGAGATCGAGCGTTTCGTACAGGATGTTCCGTATGATGTGGCAGGCCTTGTTCTGGATACCGGCCACCTGTACTACGGCGGTATGGATCCGGTAACGTATCTGAAGAAATATGCATATGTTCTGGACTACGTCCACTTCAAGGATGTCGACCAGAAAGTCTACGAACAGGTACTCGGCGAGCATATCCGTTTCTTCGAGGGATGCGGCAAGGGAACCATGTGTCCGGTAGGCACCGGCGCGCTGGACTATCCGGCGATCAAGGAAGCGCTCGAGGAGATCGGCTACAGCGGCTACATCACCATCGAGCAGGAGCGTGATCCGAGAAATCAGGAGACGTCGCTCCGGGATGTAAAGGCAAGCGTAGATTACCTCAAGAGTGTGGGGTATCAGATTTAAAAATATATAAGGGTGCGGGATATTGTCTCTCAGCTCAGGTGAAATTCGCTGATAGACAATATCCCGCACCCTTTTTGGTGGCAGCTCAGGTGGAATTCGTATCCAGACAACATACAGCTCCTTTTTAGTGGGGGCGCAGGTGGAGTCTGTCACATTGTAAAAAGTTGTAAAAGGTTGTAAAAGAGACGTTAAGCTGTAAAGGATTGTGAAACAGATGAAGCGAAATCCATTTTCTCTGTCTTTTGGAAAAGAGCCGGAGAGTTATATCAGCCGTGATTTTCAGAATAACGAAATACTCGAGAGCTTTACAGCGGATAATCCTGCATATCAGGTCTGTATGATAACCGGCGTACGGGGATCCGGAAAGACGGTCGCACTTTCTGCAATTGCCAATCGCCTGCGGGCAGATGCGCAGTGGATCGTTGTTGATCTGAATCCGGAAAGAGATCTTCTGAAGATGCTGGCAGCGGAGCTGAGCAATCGCAAGGATTTGCTGGAATTGTTCCGTGATGCCAGGATTAATCTGTCGTTTCTGGGATTCGGGATCGAGATAGACGGAGAACCTCCGGTTACCGATATTGTTGTCGCATTAAGACGCATGCTTGAGAAACTGACAAAAAGCGGCAAGCGGGTGTTGATTACAATCGATGAAGTATCCTCCACGCAGCAGGTGCGTGAGTTTGCAAGCCAGTTTCAGATCTTCATGAGAGAAGGTTTGAATATCTTTTTGCTTATGACAGGCCTGTATGAAAATATTTATGAACTGCAGAATGAGAAAACGCTTACATTCTTATATAGAGCACCGAAAATTGCATTAAAACCACTCAGTATCCCGCTGATCATGCAGAAGTATAAAGAGGAATTTGAGATTAACGAAGAAGAAGCACTGGCGATGGCAAAAGAAACCATGGGATATTCTTACGCATTTCAGGTACTGGGTTATCTTTGCTTTACAAGAGAAAAACCATGGCGTGAGCTGCTGCCGGAGTTTGATGCGTATCTTGAGGAGTATGTTTACGAAAAAATATGGAGCGAACTGTCATCAAAAGACAAGACCGTACTATCTGCCATGTGTGAGGAAAATCCTGTGAAGGTAGAAAATATCAGAAAGCGGTTAAATATGTCTTCAAATGGATTTACTGTTTACAGAAGCAGGCTGCTGAAGAAAGGAATTGTGTATTCACCGAATTTCGGGCAGCTGGCATTTTCACTTCCGCGTTTCCGGGAGTTTGTGATGCGTTCCATCTAGACAATTATTGAACTCAGTGGATCAGTCCCCCTTCTTAAGGCGCGTGGGTTTAAAGCAAATCTGACTCAGAGGCGGAGTCTCCCGCCTCTGCAGCGGGGTGTTACAGGGAGGAAGGTATCGTGCGAAGGCGTTTTATCAGGGCAGGTGCTGTAATTGCTGCAATATGCTTCATGACGGGAGGAATAACTGCGATGGGAAATAATCAGAAGGATGTGAAAACCAGAGAGATTCCGGTAAATCAGTTTCAGGGATTCCAGATCGGTCAGACTGAAAACAAAGAGGCAGGTACGGGTTGTACGGTTCTGGTGGCGAAAGACGGAATGCGCGCAGGACTGGATGTCAGGGGCGGCGGCCCGGCATCCCGCGAGAGTCAGCTCCTGAATCCGCTGATGTCAGCGCAGGAGATTCATGCGATCGTCCTCGGCGGCGGCAGCGCCTTCGGGCTGGAAGCGGCAAATGGTGTTATGGAATATCTGGAAGAAAATGATATCGGTTATGATGTTGGCGTAACGAAGGTGCCGCTTGTCGCGCAGTCGGATATTTTTGATCTGACCGTGGCGGATGCATCTGTCAGACCGGATGCGAAAATGGGCTACGAGGCCGCAAAAAAAGCACTGGAATCTCCGAATTATAAAGATGGAAACTATGGAGCGGGATGTGGTGCGACGGTAGGAAAGATTGCCGGCATGGATACCTGCATGAAGACGGGAATCGGCAGCTATTGTGTGCAGGTTGGCGATCTGCAGGTCGGCGCGGTGGTTGTGCTGAACGCGCTGGGCGATGTATTCGACTGGAAGAGCGGAAAACAGATTGCAGGGCTGCGCACGGAAGACGGGAAAAAGCTGCGCAGCACTGTGGATTATATGAAAGAACATATGCAGGTGACAGAGAACAAATTCACCGGGAATACAACCATCGGCGTTGTGTTCACAAACGCAGAATTCGACAAGGCGCGTCTCTGCAAGATTGCCGGAATGGCGCATGACGGACTGGCAAGATCGGTCAATCCGGTGCATACAAGCGCAGACGGCGACAGTATTTACGCAGTATCAGCCGGCAGCCTGCAGGCAGATCAGGATCTGGTAGGCACGATGGCGGCGGAAGCATTCAGCGAAGCGATTATCCGCGCCGTTGAACATGCCGAGAGCGCGTACGGATATCCGGCAGCGTCGGATTTGTAAAAACAATTTGACTCGTCCGCCGGCCCGTGGTGCCGGAGTTTGCAGCGGGTACGGGTGCTGCGGGAATGAAATTATATGGGAAGCAAACAGTCCCGGATTAACAGAAGGAGAATCAGGTGCAGCGGATAGAATAAGTAAAATGCGTACTGATCGCAGCGGAATATATTGCCGCGCTGTCCGGTGTAGAGGGACAGGGGCAGTACCGACAGAAATGCACCTGCATTGGAAAACTGATTAATGTTATAAATGCCGGAGCCGTGATAGCAGATCAGAAGCTCACAGAGATTCTGGTGGCTGTGCATCGGGCGCACCCGTTTTCCGTCAGATACATTCTGGCGGTTTGCGTAGACAAGGGATGGAAGGGAGCCGTTTGAAAAGACTTTGCTGAGCAGCTGCGGTGTGAGTTTCATATTTCAGATTTACATATCGGACTGCGGTTAATGAACCGGGATCTGGCGGAGGATCAGGCTTATATTCTGCGGCAGATTGCGGATCTGGCTGCAGGGGCGCACATCCGGCTGAAGATGTGCGCCCCTGATTCAAAAAGAAAAGACAGGTGAGGTTATCAGTGTTTTATCGTTCTGTGACAAATGAAGCAAGGATTGCCGCTTCAGGATGTCAATTTGTCTTCACAAAGGAAACCACGGTTTCTGCAATATGTGCAGGACTCAGGTTGTATTTGTCCAGCAGTTCTGCGTGCGGCGCAGATTCTGTATAAATATCATTGATGCCGATGCGCAGCATGCGTGTCGGTTTTTTCTCGGAAAGCACTTCCGCAACAGCAGATCCCAGGCCGCCGAGGATATTATGCTCCTCTGCGACAATGATGCCGCCACAGTCAGATGCCGCGGAAAGGATCGCTTCTTCGTCAATCGGCTTCACGCACGGCATTTCGATAATCCGCGCTGAAATTCCTTCTTTTTCCCACAGCTCTTTCGCGCGCAGGACACGTGCAACCGCACATCCGTTGCAGATAATTGCAACATCTGTTCCGGCCGTATCGAGAATGTTTGCCTTTCCGATTTCAAATGTATAGTTCTCATCAAATACTTTTTCTACTGCGCCGCGGCCGATCCGGAAGTAGACAGGGCCGTTGTAGTCAAGGATGCTTCGTGCCATAACCGTGCAGGATGCTGCGTCGGCCGGAACTGCGATAACAAGGTTTGCCATACTGCGCATGACGCCGATGTCTTCGAGTCCCTGATGTGTTACGCCCTCAATATTTCCGGACAATCCGGAAAGTCCGCTGATGATCTTGACGTCCAGATTCGGATAACAGATGAACGTACGGATCTGCTCTGCAATTCTCATAGAAGCGAACGGCGCGTAAGTCGCGATAACAGAACGTCCGCCGCTTGCGGCGATGCCGGCACCGATCAGAGCCATATTCTGTTCAGCGATACCGTTGTTGATTACACGGTCAGGGAATTCAGCCATCATCTGCTTGCATCCCATGGATTTTGTTGTGTCTGCGCCAATTGCGAAAAGATTATCATATTCACGTGCTTTTTCACCAAGTGCGATTCCAAATGCGTCACGGGTTGAAATTTTATCATATGTTACAGACATGATCTTTCCTCCTTTAATTCGCTGACTGCCTGATTGTATTCTGCTTCGGTCGGAACTTTCTGGTGCCATGCATTGTTGAATTCCATGAAGCTGACGCCTTTTCCCTTAATTGTATTTGCCATGATGCAGGTTGGTTTGCCGCGGAATGCTTTTGCCATATCCAATGCACTGATGATCTCGCGCATATCGTGTCCGTTGATTGTGATGACATTCCAGCCGAGTGCTTCCCATGCCTGTGTCATTCCCGGAATGTGCTGTATATCATAGACGGCGCCGCAGCTCTGCAGGTGGTTGCAGTCAACAATTGCTGTGAGATTGTCCATTTTCATGGCAGGAGCCGCAAGTACAGATTCCCAGACAGTGCCTTCCTGGATCTCTCCGTCACCCAGAATGCAGTAAACCTGTGCGGGTGATGCCTGATGCTTCAGGTAGATCGCCATTCCGAGTGCAGCTGACAGACCATTTCCCAGAGAGCCGCTGGTCATATCTACGCCAGGGGTTTTTTTCATATCCGGATGTCCCTGCAGTTTACTGTTCAGACGCCGTACTGTCGTAAGCCATTCTTTTGGGAAGAATCCTTTTTCAGCAAGTGCGGAGTAGAGAACCGGGCAGGCATGTCCCTTGGACAGAACCAGACGGTCGCGGTCCGGCATATTCGGATTCTCCGGATCCACATGCATTGTATGGAAGTAAAGTGCAGTGACGATGTCTGTACAGGAAAGGGCCGGACCGGGATGAGAAGGTCCCTGCGCCTTGTAGGCGATGTCGACAATGTCTCTTCTGATTGTGTTTGCCATCAGCTCCAGCTCGCGGATTTTTTCTTCACGCATGTGAGCGCCTCCTTTTTATGAAAGTGAAATATTTGTTTTGCGGTTGTTTGTGTGCTGCTTGAATTCGTTTCTTGACATGTGACGTCATACGTTATGAGCACAGAATAAATCCACTCGCGGGAAATGTCAAGAATTAAAATGTGACAAAGAAGGAGTGAATTTCTTGTGCAAAACATCCAAATACGGTCGGATCCAGGCGGCCAAACAGCAAATTAGATAAAATAGAAGGTCATAATTTGGGTAAAATGCAATATTGAAAAAGAGAAGCAGCACCTCTATAATAAAACAAAAGACGTCGAACGTCATACGTACAAGCGCGAAACAAGAAAACGAATAAAAAAGAAAAAATCGATCACAGGCAAGCAGGATAAAAAAGAGGAGAAAAATGAAAGCACTGACAAAAACCAATAAGGAAATCGGATTTACATATGGAGAGCTGAAGATGCCGAAGCCGGGCGAGGGAGAAGTTCTGATCAAGGTTCGGGCAGCTGCGATCTGCGGAACAGATGTACATTATTATAGATGGAACGACGCGGCAGAAGGTTTTGCAACAAAATTTAATCTGCAGTTTCCAATGATACCGGGTCATGAATGTGCCGGCGATGTCGTAGAAGTAGGCAGCGGCGTGAAAACCGTAAAAGTCGGAGACAGAGTTACGCTGGAGACACATATTCCGTGCGGCACCTGTTTTAACTGCAGAAACGATGAAGCGCACAACTGTATGAATATGAAGATTTACGGGACCAGCTGTGACGGATGTTTCTCCGAATATGCCATTGCGCCGGAGTCTGTTGTGTTCCATCTGCCGGATGCGGTAAGCTATGAAGAGGGAGCTCTGTTTGAGCCGGCCGGAGTTGCGATGCGCGCAGTCGAACGTGCAGATCTCTGCCCCGGTGATACAGTTCTGGTTTCCGGAAGCGGTCCGATTGGCATGCTGGCAATCCTGATGCTTCAGGCGAGCGGCGCTGGAAAAATCATTGCGACAGATCTGGATGACTGGCGTCTGAATCTGGCTTCTGAACTGGGTGCGATTGCTGTCAACACCGGGAAGCAGGATCTGATGGAAGTGATCCGGAAAGAATGTCCGGAGCGCGGCGGAGTTGATGTGATTATTGAGACAACCGGCGCGGCCCCGGTTTACGATACACTCTTTACTTATTTAAGAAATGAAGGACATGTTGTTACAGTCGGACATCCCGGCAAGCCTGTAAAAATCAATGTTATGGAGGCCATCAATCTGAAAGGCAGCACGATTAGAGGTGTCTTCGGAAGAAAACTCTGGGGAACCTGGTGGAAGGTCTCTGCGCTCGTTGAGAACAAGAAGGTTGATCTTACCAAAGTTGTTACACACAGATTTGCCCTGAAGGACGGTAACGAGGCATTTGAGCAGGTGGCAAATGGATCCGGAAAAATTCTCTTTACGGATTTCAGTTAATAAAGCCGGCAGACATATTCAGTGGAGCAGCCATTGAAGACAACATGATAATCATGAAAGGAAAATATATATGAAGCGGAGAAGAAAATGGACAGTCATTTTTCTTGTTGGAATTCTCCTCTGTGGAACACTTTTTGCAGGCTGCGGAGAAGGACAGAAGAAAGAGTCGGTAACACTGACTGTCGCACATGTCCTGACCGAAAGCCATGCGTATCACCAGGCATGGCTGAAGGTGGCGGAGCTGGTAGAAGAGCGGACAGACGGCGGACTCCGCCTGGAGGTTTTTGGAAACAGTACGCTTGGAAATGAGCGTGATGTCATCGAGGGAATGCAGCTTGGCATTGTTGACTTAAGCTGTATGTCAACCGGTGCGCTGGCAAGTTTCTCGCCGGCATTTATGGCACTGGATCTTCCGTTTATTTTTGATGACAGAGAACAGGCTTATAAGGTTCTGGACAGCGAGATCGGCAGGGAATTGCTTGACAGTCTCGGCGAAAGCATGCTGGTCGGTGTTGATTTCTGGGAAAATGGCTTCCGGAATATCAGCAACAGCAAAAAAGATGTTGTTGTCCCGGAAGATGTAAAAGGACTGAAACTGCGCACACTGGAAAATGAGCTGCAGGTGGATTCATTTACCACGCTGGGTGCAAACGCGATCCCGATGGCATGGGGTGAGGTCTATACGGCACTTCAGCAGGGAACCATTGACGGACAGGAAAATCCGCTGGCGATCATTTATCAGAACAAGATCCATGAAGTCAATAAACATATTTCGCTTACCGGACATTTCTATGCCGCAGCTCCGGTTGTTATGAGTGAAAAAAGTCTGAACAAATTATCTCCTGAATATCAGGAAATTCTGCTGGAGGCAATCCGTGAAGTTACGCCTTATGAGCGGCAGCTCAGCCAGGACAGTGACGATGAATACATGCAGAAACTTCTGGACGAAGGTGTCAATATCATTACGGACATTGATAAGGCACTCTGGAAAGAGGCCGTCCAGCCGGTATACGACAAATACCGTGACAGAATCGGAGCTGAACTTCTGGAACGCATTAATGAAAAAGCAGCTTCTTAAATATCTGAAAGCATGATGGAAGACAAACCTGTTCTGTGACACCGGAGATGATATCGGGTGCGCTGTAAAGACGAAGAAAGGGTTCTAGATGAAAATACTGAATAATATATTGGATAAAATAGAGGACATATTGTGCACGGTTTTTGCTTGTGTCATGGCGGTCTCCATCCTGATTCAGGTGGTTAACCGCAATACGGTCCGGATACCTGCCAGCTGGTGCGAAGAACTGGCGCGCTATTGCATGGTCTGGTTGATTTTTGTGGGAATCAGTGCCGGTGTGAAACAGGGGTCTCATATCGGTGTAGACGCGCTTGTCAACGCATTTCCTGAGAAAACCGGAAAGATCATTAAAAAAATCACAAGTATTCTGGCAACTGTCATGTACGCAGTGCTTACGGGGCTGTCAATCATGATTACGGCGGGTATCCGGGAAACCGGTCAGGTATCTCCTGCCATGCGGATTCCGATGTACATTGTTTATGCCGGATTGATCGTGGGTCTTTTCATGAGTACCCTGCGGTCGCTGCAGATAAATATCAAAGTATTATCGCAAAATGACGGATCAAAGAACAACGTTCCGAACGATGCGGGTCTGGGAGGTGGAGCAAAATGAGTCTTATGCTGTTTGGCGTATTAATTCTTCTGATTGCTGTCGGAACACCGATCGCCCTGGCTTTGTCAGGGGCGACACTCGTGACACTGGTATGTACGACAGATGTTACCCCGATCGTCGTAACGCAGCGTTTCTTTACCGCGGTTGATTCATTTTCACTGATGGCGATTCCGTTCTTTATGCTGGCGGGTCTGCTGATGGAAAAAGGCGGCATATCCAAACGTCTGATCAATCTTGCGAATCTGCTGCTGGGAAATATGCATGGCGGTCTTGCGATTGTTACCATCATTGTATCGACCTTTTTCGGCGCATTGACAGGATCTTCGGCGGCGACCGTCGCGGCGATCGGCGGGATTCTGGTTCCGGCCATGATTAAATCCGGCTATGACGAGGGCTTTTCACTCGCGGTCAGTGCCAGCTCCGGTTATCTGGGCTGCATCATTCCGCCGTCTATTCCGATGATTACCTATGGCGTTGCAACGGGCGCTTCTATCGGCGCCATGTTTATGGCAGGCGTGGTTCCGGGAATTCTGCTGGCGCTCGGCATGTGCCTGTATGCGTTCTGGCTGGGCAGAAAGAACGGATATAAGGCGAGCAATCAGAAGGCTTCTCCGGGAGAAGTGTGGAAGGCGTTCCGGGAAGCGGCCTGGGCGCTTCTGATGCCGGTGATCATTCTCGGCGGTATCTACGGCGGTATCTTCACACCGACAGAAGCATCCTGCGTCGCGCTGTTTTACGGACTGATCATCAGTATCTTTGTATTTAAAGAACTCAGCATACGGGATCTTCCGGGCATGATAAAGCAGGCAATGGTCAATTCTGCCATGGTCATGTTCATCATCGCCGGCGCGGCTGCGTTCGGATATCTGATGACACGCGGAATGATTCCCGCCCGGATTGCGTCCACGATTACAGGATTGACATCCAATTCGATTGTATTCCTGTTGATCGTAAATGTTGTTCTGCTGGTTATGGGCACATTCATGGAGACAAATGCCGCGATCATGATCACGGCGCCGATCTTTCTTCCGATCGTAAATGCAATGGGGATCAATGTTGTTCATTTTGGTATTATTATGATTGTAAACCTTGCGATCGGACAGATCACGCCGCCGCTGGGCGTCAATCTGTTTGTGGCTGCCGGTATTCACGGCGGTAAGATCGAAAAGGTTGTAAACAGTCATTTGATCAGACTTCTGCTGATTTCGATTTTGCTGCTGCTGGTCATCACATACATACCCGGATTTTCACTTGCACTTCCAAGTCTGTTAAAATAAGAAAACGGTCAGGCCTGTCGGAAATAGGAAACCGGCAGGCCAGATGGATTTTATGAAAACTTGTGATACGGAAAAAAATGTAGTAGAATTAGTCTTGCGATTTGCAGGAGAAACAAGGCAGACTCGCCGGGAGAAAAGACAGATCGAATATAGATAGAAAAAGCCGTTGATAAAACGGAAAGATGGAGATCCGAATGGCGACAGATTATATCACAATGAAGGAAGGGACGAGAAGAACAACGCTGGCTGGTCAGACGGCAAACAGGCTGGTGGACTATATTACAGAAAACGGACTGCAGGCAGGAGATCGTCTTCCCAGTGAATTCGAACTGAGCGAGCTGTTTAATGTTGGCCGCGGAACAATCCGTGAGGCGGTAAAGATTCTGGTCTCACGAAATGTAGTGGAAATCCGGCGTGCAAAGGGAACCTTTGTCAGTGATAAAATCGGTGTGACGGATGATCCGTTCGGGTTTAATTTTGTTTCGGACAAGACAGGACTGGTCGAGGATTTGTTTGAAATACGGTTTCTGCTCGAGCGGTACGCAATTCGAAAAGCGGCACGGATAATCAGCGGGGAAAAGCTGGAAGAAATGCGCGAATATACGCGCCTGATTGATGAACATATGGATGATTATCAGGTGTGTACGGACTATGATGTCAAATTCCATCACTGTATTGCGGAAAGCTGCGGGAATCTGGCAATGCCGATTGTACTGCCGATTATCAGTTCGAATATTTATTATTTTAATGAGATGCCGTTTGTTCGTCGGTGGGATATTGCAAACCGGGGACATAAGGCAATTATCGATGCGCTCGAAAAGCATGACGCAGGACTGGCTGAAGAGGAGATGATTCACCATCTGGCCTATGTCGATGAGAGAATGAGAGATATATAACAAGCCCAGCAGGAATGTCCCATGGACGGTGCCTGTCGAAACGGGAGAGCCACGCCTGAATTCTTGAAAAATCAATGACTTATATTATGTGCAGAAGCACAAGAACAAGCAGGTGCAGGGGGTAGAACAGGTAGAACGCGTATTTCCCGAAGCGGGAAATTTTGCCGCGCTGTCCGTTGTAAAGGGACAGGGGCAGTACCGACAGAAATGCACCTGCATTGTAAAACTGATAAATATTCAGACAGAGGCACGCCGCTGCTGCGGTGATGCCTCTTTTTGGAGACAGGGGACGGTTCTCTGTCTCCTGCGAAAGTCCTGTGAAACCATAATAGAACACTGCCAGTGCAGCAATTCCGTTTGCCTGATAATCTGTGTGCAGCAGGCACGAAGCAGTGGCAAAGAGCAGTATGGCTGCAATCTGCAGAAGGCTGCCAAGCCGGTAATCGCGGTCCGGATTTGACCGGATCCATTCTAAAACAGAGAACATCAAAAGTCCGAGAACAAGTGTGAAACAGGTGTTCTGTGCGGACCAGTCGCAAATATTATGAAAAATTGCGAGATCGAATGGAATTTCGGAAAGAAGTGCCAGCAGCAGCACGCGCAGGATGTAGCGGGAGCGCCTGCGGGTGTGAAAGAAGCCTTCCGCCAGCAGCATGCAGAAAACCGGGAAGGTAATCCTGCCAATCAGGTCACTGAGCAGGAAATATGATACGCCGTTCAATGAAAAACATTTTGCAAAGTGATCTGCGAGCATACAAATACACGCGATCCATTTGAGAGCGCGTCCGGTGAGCTGAAAGGTCTGGTTATCTTTACTTTTGCTGATCATAAGAATATTATAAATTTAATGTCTTTTTTGTAAAGGGGAAATGAAAGTTGAATTTCTACATCGCAAGCTGTGTATTTACTTCAAAATATCCGGAGCTGAGCTTTCGGATCCAGAATTATATCCGAACACGGTTCGGTGATCAGGCAGAGGTTGCCGGTGATTCAAAAGGTGCGATGAATATCGTGCGCTGCTGTGTTCAAAAGTATAAGATTCAGGAATTCGAGGAGAGAATGCCGTCGGAAGATGCGCGTGAGAAATGGCGCCGGCTTCCTGATTCGGGTATATTCCGGCCGGGCGACAGCGTCTATTCCCTCTGTCATAACTGCAACAACATCATCGACGAGATGCATCCGGGTGTTTCTGTATTTTCACTCTGGGAGCTGATTGACAGGGATGATGCCTTTCTGTTTCCGGATTATCATGGGCAGGAAGTATTTGTACAGGACTGCTGGCGGTCCAGGGACCGCGCAGATGAGCAGGCGGCCGTGCGGAGTCTGCTGGAAAAGATGCATTTTACAATCCGCGAGACGGATGCGAATCATGCGGAGACGGAGTTCTGCGGCAACTCACTGTATCGTCCGCAGCCGCCGCGCAACCCGAAACTCGCGCCGAAGCATTATGTAGAGGGTGCAGCCGGGAAATTTGTTCCGCATACAGAAGCAGAACAGAAACGGATCATGGAAGAATACTGCGGTAAATTCGGGAAAATACCGGTCGTGTGCTATTGCCACTATTGTCTGGAAGGTCTGCTGCTGGGCGGAGCAGACGGGAAACACCTCGCGCAGCTGCTGTTCTAAACACAGTGGAACCGTTTCCTTTCGCAGGAGTGCCGCCTCAGGGGCGTCAGGCGCCGCCGGGCGGGACTTGAAAAACAGACAGAAAAGAATTGGAAAGAGATCTCAAGACACGGAACATGAAGACGGAAACAGATTATATAAATAAAGAGAATATCCGGCGTATTGCGCTGTTTATTGTGGGTGTTTTTCTGGTAGGCAGCGGCGTCGGCATGATTACAAAGGCGGGCCTCGGGACGAGTGCGACAACCAGTTTCGCGTATGTGTTATCGTTTATCTTTCCGCCGAGTCTTGGGACCTTTGCGTTTTCTGTTAACATATGCATGGTGATTGCACAGGCAGTGATTCTTTACAGACACGGCCGGCTGGAGACACCCCGAAGCATCATACGGCTGATCCTGCAGGTCCCTGCGGCATTTCTGTTCAGTTCTTCGATAGACGGAGTTCTGCTGGTGCTGCAGTTTGTACAGTTTCATGCTTACTGGCAGCAGATTGCATTTTTACTTCTGGGATGCATTGTATTCGGCGCCGGTGTCGCGATGGAGGTCACAGCAGATGTTATTGTTCTGCCGGCAGAGGCTGTCATTAAAGTCATCAGCGAGACGTATGGACATGACTTTGGGAAGATTAAGACAATATTTGACGTGACACTCTGCGGACTTGCGATTATGATATCCTGGTTGTATTTCGGACAGATCCGCGGGGTGCGGGAAGGTACCGTGATCACTGCATTGATTGCGGGATCAATTGCACACTCTTTTCTGAACCTGCTGCAAAGAGCAGGGGGGAGAAACAGACAGGAGAGCAGTTGAAAAACAAAAAAATCCGGCATGAGCCGGATTTTTTGCTTTATACACAATCATTTGGATGACAGTCGTCTGACAGATGATAAACAGATAATTGTCAAATTGAATTATCACTCCAGCGCTGCGCGGCCGTATGCATCTGCAGCGAGCATTGCATTGTAGACGCTTTCGGGTGTTACTTCAAATGGCATATTGTGCATCGTGTCATTTTCAGCACATGCTGCCTCTGCCGCAGGCATCAGATGTTCTCTGGAAGTGTCGGTGATACCGAGTTCTTCGAAGGTGACCGGCAGACCGACAGCTGTCATCCAGTCAAGGATGTCAGAAATCTCTTCTTCGGAAACATTTTCCAGAACCAGCTGTGTCAGCGTGCCGAAATTAACTTTTTCACCGTGCTGCATGTGATGACACTCGGGAAGTACTGTCAGGCCGTCGTGAATCGCATGTGCGCCTGCCAGACCGCCGGACTCAAATCCGATGCCGGAGAGCAGTGTATTTGCCTCGATGATTTTTTCAACAGAAGGTGTGCATGCGCCTGCCTCCACTGCCAGCTTTGCCTTGACACCCTCCGCAATCAGCGTATCGTAGCAGAGCTTTGCGATGCCGAGTGCCGCTACGCCGGTTTTTCCGCCGGCACAGGATGTCGCGCCGGATACAGCGCAGGCACGCGCCTCAAAATAGGTGGCCATGGCATCACCCATGCCGGAAACGGTCATGCGGACTGGACTTTTCGCGATGATTTCTGTATCCATCAGAACCAGATTCGGATTGGCCGGCATAAAGAAGTATTCTTCAAAGACACCATCGTCTGTGTAAATAACAGAGAGTGCCGAGCACGGTGCATCTGTCGAAGCGATCGTCGGGCAAACAATAACAGGCGCGCCTGCATAATATGCAACGGCTTTTGCCGTATCAAAAATTTTGCCGCCGCCGACACCAATGATCACATCACATCCTTTTTCCTGAACAATCGCACCGACGCGGTTGATTTCATTTTTGGAACATTCCCCGTTGAACATTTCAAATGTAACTTCTGCAGATGTCTCGCGGAAGCTCTCTTCAATCTGCGCGCCCTGCCGGCTGTAACCGCCCTTTGAGATCAGGCAGAGTGCCTTTTTTCCAAGCTTTTCTGCATAATTTCCCAGATTGTTCATCTCGCCTGCGCCCTGTACATAGCGTGACGGAGAAATAAAAATTGATGACATGTAAAAACCCTCCTTGTTGAAAAATGAAAACCAGATGATGTTCTAACCAGTGCGGGTAAATCCACTTTTTCTATTATACACTTTTGCGGCCGGTGAAGCAATTCCGCAGCTGCCCGTGCGCGATCACAGACCCCGACGTGAAGTTACATAATTTTATTCTTGACAGGTAACATAATGCGGTGCTAATATATCGACATAATCAGTGAACATAAGACGGCAACAGGGCATATGGGGTTTCACGGGATGGAAAGGAAGAACGATCTATGCACCTGTCAGAAGAGAGAAGGGAGAAAATATGACGTTCGGAATGATGATGCTTGGAACTTTGATTGCTGCCGGTGCAATGGTTCAGGATCTGAAGCACAGAAAAATCACAAACAGATATCTGCTGGTGTGCATGGCAGCAGTCATATGTTTCAGGATCGTAATCGCGGTCAGAGCAGTGCGGCTCACCCGGCTGTGGCTGCCGGATGATCCGGTAATGGCAGAGGTGATACAGAGGGCCTCCGGCATGCAGATTCCGGCCGGGTGGAAAGTTGTGCTGCTTACGGTCAGGGATGCTTTCTTCGGAGGACTGATCCCGGTTCTTCTGCTCGGGTGGCTATACTACTTCCGGATGATCGGCGGCGCAGACATCAAGCTGCTGATTGTTCTGGGGATGCTCACCGGTGCGCGGAACAGCTTTGGATGTGTCTGGCGGACAGCACTGTTTGGCGCGGTTATCTCTGTCGGTATTATGGCGGCCTGCAGAAGCGGATCCGAGCGGCTGCAGTATCTGGGCGATTATGTCGGCAGATATCTGAAAACAGGTGAGCGGGTCGCATACAGACAGTCCGGGAGCTGGATCAGCGGGGCCAATATCCATCTGAGTGTGCCGATTCTGATGGCGGTGCTTTCGCTGGGGATCTGAGATCGCGACTTATTTCACTTTGGCAGCCCCGCTTCTATAAGCGGCGGGACTTGAAATGATGGACATAACAAGAGAGAGGAGAAACAGAAAATGCAGCGGGGAAACGGTATTTTTGCAATTTGCGACACGGAGACGGAGTATGCATTCCGCTTTATGGAATTCCTGAGTCACAGGAAAAACATCATGTTTGAAATCCGTGTATTTACAACAGTGGAGAAGCTGCTTGATTTTACAAAGGAAAACAGAATTGAGATTCTTCTGATTTCCGAGCGGAGTATGCGGGATGAAGTGGCGTGCCTGCCGGTCGGCAAATTAATTATTCTGACAGAGACAGGAAGAACACCGGGCTATCCGGACTGTCTGAATATTTATAAATACCAGGCGTCCGATCTTGTTGTGCGGGAAATCATGGAGAGCTACGGCCAGGATGCGAAAGCCGGGCAGCCGCTGTCGGTTCGCCGGCGGAATCTGCAGGTCTGCGGTGTGTACAGCCCGGTTCCCTGTCCGCAGAAAACGCTGCTTGCGCTTGCACTGGCCATGGAACTGGCAAAAACAAAACGCGTGCTGTACCTGAATCTGGAATCATTTTCGGGATTTGAGCAGTTTACCGGAGATAAATATGACCGGAACCTGAGCGATCTGATTTATCTTTTCCGGCAGTCAGGAAAAGGATTTCCGCATAAGCTCAACAGCATGATTTACTCCATCGGAAATGTGGATTATCTGCCGCCCATTCAGACGCCCAGTGATTTTATGGAGATCACGGGCGAGGAATGGATCCGTTTCTTCGAGGCGGTCGGGAGCGCAAGCAGTTACGATGCACTGGTTCTGGACATCGGAAATACGATCCCGGACGTCATGCTGCTGCTTGCCTACTGCAGCCGCATCTATTTTCCGGTGGGGCAGGATGCATTTTCAGAGGCGCGGAGAAAGGAATTCGAAATGCTTCTGGATGGAAGTGACAACGGCATGATCCGGGAAAAGCTGCAGACACTTTCCCCGCCGCAGATCGCCTGCCGGGAAACAGGAAGGAGAGCGATTGAAAAACTCCCATGGACGGAGCTTGGCAAGTATGCAGCGGCTGTCTGTGCGGCTGATGCCTGAGAAAACAGAAGAAAATGTGAAAGGGGGGCCGCTTCCCGGAATAGAGACATCGCAGAGCTGTGCCAGGGAAGACGCACAAATGCGCCGTGCAGTCCGCGCGCGATCGGAGATCGTGATTGAAAACCGGTGAAGCTTGGAAATAGATGAAACATACAGAAGAACTCGAGCGCAGGATGCACGGGGAATTGATGGAACGGCTTCAGCAGATGGAAGCACTGAATGACGATGAAATCCTGGAACTGATCGATGAAATGCTGCTTGCGGAAGCGGGGACGGCACGCATGCCGTTAATGACACGGGAGAGGCTTCGTATGACCCTGTTCAATGCAGTGCGGCGTCTTGATGTCCTGCAGGAACTGGTGGACGACCCGTCTGTGACGGAAATCATGGTAAATGGATACCGGGAAATCTTTGTTGAGCGCGCAGGGAAGATCCGCCGCTGGGACAAATGCTTTTCATCAGAGGAGCGGCTGCAGGATGTCATTCAGCAGATCGCAGGACAGTGCAACCGCGTTGTCAATGAACAGAATCCCATTGTCGATGCCAGACTGCAGAACGGGTCACGTGTCAATGTAGTATTGCCGCCGGTCTCGCTGGGCGGGCCGATTCTGACAATCCGCCGCTTTTCTGACGAGCCGGTAACAATGGAGATGCTGGTAAGATGGGGAAGCCTGACGCAGGAGGCGGCACAGTTTCTTGGCAGACTGGTCGGCGCTGCCTATTCCATTCTAGTCGGCGGAGGGACTTCTACCGGGAAGACAACATTTCTGAACGCACTTTCCAATGCCATTCCAAAGGACGAGCGCGTGATCACGATCGAAGACAATGCGGAGCTGCAGATACGCGGAATTGAGAATCTGGTCCGGCTGGAAGTGCGCAATGCCAATATTGAGGGAACCAATGAAATAACCATGCGGGATCTGATCAAGACGGCACTGCGCATGCGGCCGACGCGGCTGATCATCGGAGAAACACGCGGCGCCGAAGCGGGGGACTGGCTCACCTGCCTGAACACAGGGCATGACGGAAGCCTCGGAACTGCGCACGCGAACAGTGTGCGGGATATGATCGGCCGTCTGGAAATGATGGTACTTTCCGGAATCGAACTCCCGATTCCTGTTATTCGCAGGCAGATCGCATCGGGCATCGAGATCATGGTGCATTTAACCAGAGACCGGCACGGAAAACGACAGGTCGATGAGATTGCCGAGGTGACCGGAATAGCAGGAGATGAAGTGCAGATTCATACGCTGTATAAGCGCACGCCCGCCGGGACGCTGGAAAAGCGGGGTGCGCTGCAGAACCGGGAGAAGTGGGAGAAGGTTTATGCGGAAGAAGAATAAGAGAAGACCGGCAAATGAGAAGACAGAATACAGCCGGTACCGTTTCAGTCTGAAGGAATGGATCAGTACACTGGCTGCCGGCGCAGGGGCCGGAGCGGCGGTGGTCTGGATCTGTTACAGCAGCTGGTATGCACTTCCGGTAATGATTCCCGTGATGCTGGTTGTGATCCGCATGCGCAGGCAAAGTCTCTGTAAGGAGCGGATCCGGACGCTGGAAGTACATTTCAGAGAATTTCTGTCTTCGCTGTATTCCAATCTGGCTGCCGGCTATTCTCTGGAAAACAGTGTGCGCACAACAGAAGCCGATCTGGAGAAATTATTCGGCGCGGCAGATCCGCTCGTACAGGAACTGAAACAGATCTGCAGGGAGATTTCGATACAAATTCCGGTAGAGCGGTTGTTTTATGACTTCGGGATCAGAAGCTGCTCGGAGGATATCCGCAGCTTCGGGGAAGTGCTGATGATCGTCAAGCGCACCGGCGGAAGCATGGATCAGGTTCTGAAAACCTGCAGGCGCACAATCGGAGACCGGATCGACACACGGCAGGAGATTGAGACGGTCATTGCCGCCAAGCGGTACGAACAGAGGCTGATGTCTCTGATGCCGGCTGGAATCATTCTGTATCTGCGCCTGTCATTCGGCAGTTTTATGGACTGTCTGTATGGAAATATTACAGGGGTACTGATCATGACGGCAGCCCTGGCAGTCTATCTCGCGGCATTTTATCTGGGAACAAAAATGGTACAGATCGAGGTGTAAAAAGATGATTTTGCTGACACTGATAACAGCTGCCGTTTTGCTGATTCTTTACCGGCGGGATCGTCTGGAGCGCAGAATGCTGTTGATTCTGCTGGCACTGGACCTTGCGGGAGGAGCCATTTCAGTAAAGGATCTGGCAGAACACAGAACCGGCGGGATTACGGAGCTTCCGATGGAATCACTTGAGCAGGCCGGCAGTATTTCACTGGATGTTGAGACAGATGCAGGGGAGCAGTACACCATTGCAGTTGACGCGCCGGAACGCAGGATTCCGGATGACAAAGTGCGGGAATATCTGCAGGCTGCAGCCAAGGAGCTGGACACACTGGTCCTGGGGCGAAATGATACCTATGATCATATTTCATACAATCTGAATCTGCCTTCTGAGATCGGAGACGCACCGGTTCATGTGGAGTGGTATTCGGATCAGCCGGAAGTGATCGGCTTTGACGGAGAGATCTGTCCGGGCGTGTCTGCGGACGGGACCGGGGTGACAATATCAGCGGAGCTGTCTCTGCAGGATGAAACAGAGAACTGGCAGCGGATGATACAGGTGTTTCCGTCAAAGGAGGAGACGCAGATTCAGGATGAAATCCGCTATGCGAGCAGAGAACTGAATAAGGATGCAGACGAGGATGAGACCGTCTATCAGCTGCCGGCAGAGGCGGCGGGACGGAAACTGAGATGGTCAGAGACGGAATCCTCTGACGGAAATATTCTGTCTGTTCTGGCGCTGCTCGGCGGGCTGCTCGGATTTCTTGCGGGCAGAGAGAAGGAAGAAAAGATCCGCGCTGCGCGGCAGGAAGAGCTGCTGCAGGACTATCCGGAACTGCTCAGCAAAATTCAGCTTTATCTGAGTACGGGACTTGGGATGCGGACCATTTTCGAGCGAATCGCAGGCGAATATCAGGCACGCAGGCAGAGCGGCCTTCCCGAGCGGGCGGCCTATGAAGCTGTGCGGCAGGCCGTGCATCAGATGAAGAGCGGTGTGACAGAACTGGAGGCATACGACAATTTCGGGAAAACATGCGCAATCCCCTGTTACAGGGCACTTGCACTGCTGCTGGCGCAGAATCTGAAGAAGGGCGGCGCGGGAATTATGCCGCAGCTGGAGCGGGAAGTGCAGGAGTCATTTGAGACCCGCAAGCGGAGGGCACGTGCGGAAGGGGAGAAAACAACGGTAAAGCTGCTGCTTCCCATGGCTATGATGCTGATGGTTGTGATGGCATTGATCCTGATTCCGGCATTCCTGAGTATTTGATAATCAAAATATTTGAAGTATTGAGCCGGCACAGGTTTGTATGCTGCCGGATGGATTGTGGAAGGCACAGGTGCTTTATGCATCTGAAAAGTGTGATAAAACGAACAGGAGGAAGGAGGTGAAGTAGATGCATGAACTTGAGATTTTTCTGGAAGACGAAGAAGCAGTCGGCGTTGTGGAGATTATTCTGATTATTGTGGTCCTGATCGGTCTGGTTCTGATTTTCAAGGAGCAGCTGACCACCCTTGTTAAGAATATTCTGTCTAAAATTTCGAAGCAGGCAAACTCTGTCTGAACAGCAGTTAAGAAGGTATCGCACTGCCGCTCCGGGGCCGCGGGTTTGCCGGAGCGGTGCAGAAAAATCGCAGCCCGCAATTTATCTGGAACAACCGGGAGGAGACACAAATGAAAAAAGCAAGTATCACACTCTACCTGTGCCTGATTCTGAGTGTGCTTCTCTCCCTGATTGCGGTTTCATTTTATTCAGCCCGGATTGCAGCAGGCAGAGCCATTCTTGCCTGTTCACTGGAAGAGGGAATGTTCTCGCTGTTTGGGGAATATGACAGCAAACTGTTTGCGCGGTATGGACTGATGTTTCTGGATGGCGGACGGGGAGATTCTTCTTTGCGGCTGCATAAACTGACAGACAGGACGGAGGAGTACGCTTCTTACATCGTAAACCCGGGCAGAGATACCGGCGGGAAAGTGCCGGTATCCATGTCTGTGCCGGCTGCATCGATCACCGGATATGTACTGGCAACAGACGGCGGCGGGGAGGCATTCAGACGTCAGGTGTGTACTGCGATGAAGGGACGGCTGGCAGGAAATGCCGCAAGGAAAGTACTGCGTCTGTCGCAGGAGACACAAACACTTGCAGAGACGCAGCGCAGCGAACTGCAGAAAAATCAGAATGATGACAGTGTGACGGAATCAGAACAGGCGGCCGCGGATGTCATTGATCTGGGGCCGGATTATTCAGACCCGCGGGACAGTGTCGCAGCCGCAAGACGCATGGGGATTATGAATCTGGTCATTCCTGCCGGCAGAACCGTATCCGCCGGGACGGTTGATCTGGCTGATCTGCCGTCGGGACGCTCGCTCCAGCGTGGAATCGGCGGGATCGCTGTGAGTAAGAGAGGTCTGGCGGACCATGCACTCCTGATGGAATATGCAGTGGAGATGTTTCATAGTTTTACATCTGCGGATGCGGCGGAGCAGGGTGGTCTGCAGTACCAGCTTGAGTATCTGATCTGCCAAAAGGGTTCTGATGCAGAAAATCTGAAAGGTACACTAAACCGTCTGATGCTGATGCGTGAAGCTTCCAATCTGGCATTTCTTACGGCAAATCCCGCAAAGCGGGCGGAATCGCTTGCTGCTGCAACTGCCGTGACAGGATTGTTTGGTGCGCCGTATCTCGCGCCGCTGGTTGCGGCCGGGATCCGGACTGCCTGGGCCTTTGCGGAAGGAGTTTTTGATCTGCGGAGGCTCCTGAATGGAGAGAAAGTGTCTCTGGTCAAGACAGAGGAGAACTGGCAGCTTTCAATCAGTCAGCTGCCGACCTTTCTGAACAGTTCCGGATCCGGCACAGAGGAAGACAGCGACGGTCTTGACTATGAAGGATATCTGCGTCTGCTGCTTCTGATAAAAAGTGACACTGATCTGACGAAAGGCCTGATGGATCTCGTTGAAGACACCATGCGGCATACAGACGGAGAAAACAACTTCCGGATTGACAACTGCATTGATGCGATGGCGATGGAACTTACCGTGACGGCAGAGGGAAAAGAACTCAAAACGTATGAGCAGTATGGATATGGAATGAATTAGGGGTCATCTATATGAAAACAGCAGACCGGGTATGGAAAGAGCCGGGGATATCTATATGAAGACAGCAGAATGGATCGGACTGGTGATGCTTGGATGCAATGCCATGCAGGATATCAGAAAAAGGGAAATCATTCTTGCTCCGACGCTGGCGGCTGCGGCGGCCGGAATTGTCTGGAGGATAACGTCCGGACAGCCGGATAACGGCGGAATTGTAATGGCAGTCCTGCCCGGAATCCTGCTGATGCTGCTGGCGCTTGCCACAGCAGGGAAAGTCGGATGCGGTGACGGAATCGTCCTTCTGACAGCCGGGATCTGGAACGGATTTCCGCAGATTTTGTATATCGCGGCGGGCGGGTTGTTTTTATCGGCGGCTGCGGCAGGCGTTTTGCTGGCTGGCCGCAGCCGGATCCGCAGCATCCCCATGGTTCCGTTTTTTCTGGCAGGCGCCATATTGTTATACATTCCTGAACTGCTGCATCTGTAGGGGAAGCTGAGCCTCCGGCGGATCGGAGATCGCGATTTACTTTACACCGGCCGGAGCGGAGCAAACACGACTGAATAAGGAGCATGATGAAAGAGCAACGAGCAAGGCAAATATTCACAGGTAAGCTGAAGCAGGCCTCCATGACGGTAGAGAGTGCAGTGATTGTCCCGATGGCGGTTGTGCTGCTGGCACTGTTGATCATTCTTACTTTTTATGTACACAACCGGTCCTGGTATACCTGTGCTGCCTGTGAGGCAGCTGTGCGCGGCAATATGCCGGCAGCAGACGGAAGTCACGAGGCAGAGGATTCTGCGCGAAAGCTTGCACAGCAGCGGATCAACGATCAGGTCATGCCGGGGAGCAGTCCTTCTCTGGAAATTTCCGTCGGGAAAAATCGAACCGCGGTAAAATACTCCGGTCAGACATATGTCATGTTCAACAGCTTTCTGACTCCGTTTCAGGTGGAGCTGAAAGCAGATCAGGTGCGGCCCGAAAAATTTGCAAGGACTTTATGGATCGGAGGCGGCTATCATGCAGATTGAATATCAGCGGGATCTGAGAGATCACTATATGGTTTTGCACGGTTCACAGCAGCTCCCGGCAGATTCTTATCAGATTCATATGATCCGGGAAAATGATCTGCAGGGGTTCACAGACTGTCATACAGAACTGGTTGATGAAGAAATCCGTTATGCATACCGGATCACTTCTATGCAGAGTCTGGAGGAAATGGCGGCACTAAAGCCGGTCGGCTCTGCTGTATTGCAGAATCTGTTCCGTGCGGCGGCTGATGCGCTTGAAGAACTGGAGCGGTTTCTGCTGCCGCAGGACGGCATGCTGCTGCAGCCGGAATTTATCTTTACAGATGCGCTGCAGCAGTCGTTCCGGTTCTGTTATTTTCCGGAAAATACAGTGCCTGTATCCGATGGAATGAAGGGACTGAGTGAGTTTTTACTGCCGCACCTGGATGAGAAAGACAGGAAAGGTGTAATGCTTGGGTTTTCCTTTTATCAGATCTGTGCAGCAGGTGAGATGACGGAGACAAAACTGAAGGAGCTGCTTTATGCAGAGATGGACAGTGTCAAAAGCGAAGGGCCGGAGAACAGAGAAGCCGGCTACAGGGCCGGAGAAGCAGAGCAGCAGCTCCCCGCGGCTGCAGCGTATACACAGAGGGAACTGACCGGTGAGGAGCTGCGGGCACGGATTCTGGATGATTTCTTCTCAGATGAGGAAGAGGCAGAAGCAGCACAAAAGGAACTGTCGCGCAGACGGCTGATCTGGTTTTTGCTGATGACGGTCTGCGCGCTTGGAACAGCTGCAGTACTTGCTCTGAACGGCTGGGTGCAGTCTGGACTGGGCGCAGGTGTCCTGATTGAAGCGACAGCAATCCTGCTCTGGCGAAAGCGGGGGATCCTGGCTATGTTCAGAAGCAGAATGCGGCAAAGACGGAGAGATGGAAAGACAGATGAACCGGACTGGTACGAAGAAGTAGATGCCGCCTGGCAGACTTATGAGGAACGCGCAGAAGAACTGGAGCGCACGGAACCAGAGGCAGCGGGTGCAGTACCGGCATCCGCCTCTCCTGAAGGAGCAGGAAGATCTGCCAATATACCGGCAGAACGGACTTCCGCATTTCCGGCCCCGGTTTACAGCATGGCTCCGGCTTCCGGCGGGATGCCGGGCACCGGCTATGAAGAGACCGTCTGGCTTGGAGAAGATGCCGCGGCCGGTACGCAGATTATTGCCTGGCTGGAGCAATCCGATGAAGGCAGAAGAGAACATGCAAACGCCAGTGCAGCAGCTTTATCCGGATCCGGAACAGGCGGAAGCAGAGAGCAGCGGATCCTGCTGACAGAGCCGGAACACCTGATCGGGAAAAATGCAGAAATCTGTGATGTCATAGCCGCTTCATCGGCTGTCAGCAGGATGCATGCACGCTTTGTCCGGCAGGAGAAGGGGTACACGGTCACTGATCTGCGTTCCAGAAACGGGACATTTCTGAACGGTGCGATGCTGGAGGCGGGAAGGGCGTATGAATTGAAGAATGGCGACAGCATCCGCTTCGCTGATCAGACATACCAATATTGCTGTACAGGAGGCACAGAGCGGGGACTGTCGGACTGACCGGACGGAGCCGGGAAAAGCGTGCGGAACGAATCAGAAGAACAAAGAACAGAAGAAACCGGAAAACGGAGGAGGATTGGAACAGAGTATCGAAAACGATCAGTGGGCGCCTGCTCAGGTTCGTGCAGGCGCCCGGCAATCAGAAGGAGAGAAATCACGAATATGAAAAAAATGAATTTACGGCGGGCAAGTATGACTGTTGAGGCGGCATTTTCGCTGCCGTTTTTCTTTTTGTGTATGGTGATGCTGATCTGTGCGCTTGATGTCTATGGCTTATATGCAAGAAAAACCATTGAGCTGCAGCAAAAGGCGGAAAAAACTGCCGCAGCTGCCGGAACGGTTGCAGCTTCGGGGAGATCTCTGAAGGACGGGATTATTGATCTGCCCGGTTCGGTGCGTTTCCGGGTCCCCGGATTTGCGTTTGATGCCGCCGCGATCAGGCTCAGATGCCGCGGGCGTGTGCGTGCATGGATCGGTTATTCCGGGGGAGATGAAACGGATGGAGCAGAGGGTGAAGAAAGGCTTGTGTATGTTACGGATTATGAGAGTGTTTATCATACCGCATCGGACTGTACACATCTTGATCTGTCCTGGGAGGCGGTGTCTGTGGCTGATGCAGTCCGCAGGAAGAATCAGTCCGGAAAACATTATCATGCCTGTGAAAAGTGCATCGGCAGCGGCGGTGTTAACGGCGTGGTGTATATTTCACCGCAGGGGGACAGCTACCACAACGCGGCGGGCTGCAGCGGGCTGACCAGGCATGTGCATCTGGTAAAAGAATCGGATGTTTCCGGGCTCCACATCTGCAGCAGATGTGCCGCGAAGGAGAAAGCGAAAGCGGCAGCCTGAAAGTGAACCGGCCATCCGGAATCTTGCAAGGTGCCTGTCATCCATGGTATCATCAGGGAGGCAGTGCATGGAATCAGGAAGGTGCACATGCCGGACAGTTGGAGGCAATGGGAAAGAAACAGGGAAGAGATGTCTGATACGCAGAACTGGCAGCCGGATCCGAATGACGATATTGTTGACAGGATCCTGAAGCGAAAAGATAAAAGTTATTTGAATTTTATGCTGATCGCAGCGAATATTGTTATGTTCCTGATTGTGGAAGCAAATGGCGGAAGCAGTGATCCGGACAACATGCTGCGCTGGGGTGCCGCATATGCGCCGCTGATCCGGGCAGGTGAATATTACCGGCTGTTTACTTCTATGTTTCTGCATTTCGGGTTTGAGCATTTGTTCAGCAACATGCTTCTGCTGTTTTTTATCGGTGATTACATGGAGCGGTATCTCGGGAAACTGCCATATCTGCTGCTGTATGTGGCCGGCGGCATTTACGCCGGATGGTTTTCATTCCGCCATGAACTGACAGTCGGAGAAACAGCTGTTTCGGCAGGCGCCTCGGGCGCAATTTTTGCGGTTGTCGGAGGACTGTTGATTCTTGTAATTGTGCATCGCGGCAGGCTGGAAGATCTGACACTGCGCCGGATGCTGCTCATGGCGGCGTTTTCACTGTGGGTCGGATTCCGGCAGGAAGGCGTGGATGGATATGCCCACCTGGGAGGATTTCTTGCAGGTGTTATCATTACCCTACTGTTTGTGCCGCTGCTCCGTTTGAGAAACAGACGCGGAGAATAGCAGATGCTGATGTTATGAAAGAGATGGAAGGAGAACAAAAGATGAGTGACTGTATTTTCTGCAAAATCGCTGTCGGTGAGATTCCGTCTGCAACGCTTTATGAGGACGCGGATTTCCGCGTAATTCTGGATCTGAATCCGGCTTCTTACGGACATGCGCTGGTAATTCCCAAACAGCATTACGAGAATCTGATGACCATTCCGGAAGAGCTGGCAGGAAAAGCCATGATCGTTGCGAAGAAAGTTGCGACTGTCCTGAAGGAAGTGCTTCCCTGTGAAGGCTATAATATTCTGCAGAACAACGGACTGTGTGCAGGACAGACGGTATTTCATTTCCATATTCATCTGATCCCGCGCAGGACAAATGATAATGTCGGCATGGAGTGGACGCACGGTGTTCTGACAGACGAGATGCGGGATGAAATTCTGCAGAAGGCAGCAGGAAAGTTCTGAGAAATTCGCGAAATCCGAGTATGACGATTCGTTCTGTGTGGATCATCCAAAATGCAAATGCGGAAGATTTGAACCGGAGCGCATGGAAAAAATAGAAAATTACAGGAGAAGAACAGTATATGAGAATTGCAGCAGCTTATGATAATGGTGAAATCGCAAAAAAATTCGGACATGCGAACGCATTTAAAGTATATCAGATCGATGATGCCGGAAATATCCAGTGGGGCCGTGAGATCCGTGTGGCGAACATGGATGAGCAGCATGAGGAGAAGGCAAACTTCCTGCGCGGCGCCGGCGTCAGCAAGCTGATTTGCGGCGGGATCTGCAAAGCCGGCCAGAAGGCGGTCGCAGATGCGGGAATCGAGCTGTTTGGCGGTGTCGAGGGTGATGCCGATCAGGCGCTGGACGCGCTGCTTGCCGGAACACTTGTCTATGAGACCGATCCGGACAAACTGAAATGTGAAGATGAAAGTAAAGATGACGCCGAAGCATAATCGCTGAATGCTTTCCGACGCTCATGGCGGATGCTGCCGAAAGATTAACAGGCAGTCCGCGGGAGTGAAGGCAATGAAACAGGTAGATTATAACAGCAATCAAATAACGAAGAATATCCTGTGGACTGCGCTGCCGATGCTGGTGGCGCAGTTATTTCAGCTGCTCTATAATATCGTGGACCGTATCTTTATCGCGCGGATTCCGGATGTCGGGACAGCTGCGCTCGGCGGCGTCGGGCTTTGCTTTCCGGTGATCACGATGATTACGGCATTCACCAATCTGTACGGTTCCGGCGGTATGCCGCTCTTCGCGATCCGGCGCGGCATGGGGGAGGACGAAGAGGCCGGCCGGCTGATGGACACTTCTTTTTCACTTCTGTTATTTACAGCGGGGATTCTGATGATCGCCGGCTGGATTTTCGGTGAGCCGATCCTCCGGCTGCTCGGGGCATCAGATGCCGCACTTGTGTACAGCCTCCCGTATCTGCGTATTTATCTGACCGGAACTGCATTTACGATGCTGGCATCCGGTATGAATCCGTTTATTACGGCGCAGGGATTTCCTGGGATCGGCATGCTGACGGTTGTGATCGGTGCGGTCGGCAACCTGATCCTCGATCCGCTGTTTATTTTTACGCTGGGATTGGGGATTCGCGGCGCGGCCATCGCAACCGTGATTGCGCAGGGTCTCTCGGCGGCATTTGTACTCTGGTTCCTGTTCGGGAAACGAATTGCGATCCGGGTGCATTTATTTTCCCTGCATGCCTTTTTCCATAACTGGCGGCGTGCATGGAATATTGTGAGTCTCGGACTGTCTTCCTTTGTCATGATGTTTACCAACAGTCTGGTTCAGATCAGCTGCAACAACGTACTGGCAGCGATGGGCGGGGATGTCTATGTCTCGGTGATGGCAATTGTCTCGTCGATCCGGCAGATGGTGGAACTTCCGGTCCTGGCTTTCGCAGAGGGCGCGACGCCGACGATCAGCTACAACTACGGTGCGCGGCGGCCGCAGAACGTCAGGAAGGCCATGAAAGTCATGGCGGCAATGGGCGTGATTTATACACTCGTCGCATGGGGCATCATCAGCTGGCAGACCCACGCATTTATCAGGATTTTCACGTCGGACCATACCATCCTGGAAGATACGGCGCGCGGCGTGCGGCTGTATTTCTTCGCATTTCCGTTTATGACGTTCCAGTACTGCGGACAGACGACATTCAAGGCACTCAATAAGAAAAAACGGGCGATCTTTTTCTCTTTGTTCCGGAAGGTCGTCATCGTTGTGCCGCTGACTTACATGCTGCCGTATGTATTTCACATGGGGACGGACGGCGTCTTTCTGGCGGAGCCGGTGTCCAACGTGATCGGCGGGACTGCCTGCTTTGTTACGATGCTGCTGACGATTCTGCCCGAATTGAAGCGGATGGAATACTAAGGAATAGCTGACAAGAAAAAGTACAGGTAGAAGAAGTTGGTAAAGTATGATATAATTATGGAAACTGTAAGGGGGTGAAGATAATGCCAATCGATCTTTTGGTTAAAGAGGCAGAAGGGATGTCTGATGATGCGATTATGGAAGTAGTCAGATTCATGAGATTTATTAAGATTGAAAATAATATATCGGGCAAATCAACATCTTTGAAAAGAAAAGGACTTGCAGGAAAGTATCGTGGTCAGGGATGGATGGCGGATGATTTCGATGCACCAATTGACGATTTCAGGGAGTATATGTGATGTATTTACTTGATACACATACGTTTTACTGGTTCATTACAGGTGATTCAAAACTGCCGGATTCTGTCAAAACTGCGATTGAAGATTCAGAGGAACAGTTTTTTATCAGCGTTGCCTGTTTTTGGGAAATGTCAATCAAGAGCAGTTTGAATAAACTCAAGCTGCCTGCTTCGATCGACACACTCATGCAGGATTGTAGTGATTATGGTATTTCAATCCTGCAGATTAAAGCCAGTCATCTTGCAAGGCTGGAGGAACTTCCGTGGATACACAGGGATCCATTTGACCGTTTGATGATATGTCAGGCTCAGGAAGAAGATCTGATATTTATAACGGCAGATGGAAATATTACAAAGTACGATGTAAAAACAATGTGGTATGTTGAATAAACGTTCTCTGACAAGGTCAGAGGGCGTTTTTTCAGGGCAGCAGAATAGTACTTGCCTTGCTCCAAAATCTCTGATAGAATGAAGCGGCCAGCGAGTTAGGCGTTTCAAACCAAGAGGATTTACCAGAATGCATTACCGGAATAGGAAGAAACTTTTAGCGATAGGACTTGTTTCCATACTTTTGCTGCTCAATGGATGCGGGAACGCAGCAGAGCGGGCAGCGGATAGCGGAGATGAAAAAGCTGTCAGCGAGGCAGCTGCTTCACAAAGTATTGCATCTTCTCAGGAAGCTGCACCATCGGAAAATACTGCATCATCACAGACTGGCACATCATCGCAGAATGCCGCATCATCAGCAGAGGAGCTCCTCACCCGCGAAGTCTTTGCCATGGACACCTACATGACATTCAGCGCCTACGGCGAGGATGCGGAGACGGCGCTCGATGAAGCAGAGGCGGAAATCCTCCGGCTGGATCAGCTGCTGGCAGCAGAGTCGGAAGACAGCGAGGTGGCGGCACTTAATAAAAACGGCGGCGGCCGGCTCTCAGAAGATACCGCTTACCTGATCGAGCGGTCAATTGCACTGAATGAAGAGACAGACGGTGCCTTTGAGATCACAGTCTATCCGGTGAAACAGGCGTGGGGTTTTACAGATGAAAATTACCGGATTCCCTCAGACGAAGAACTGGCGGAACTTCTCCCGCTTGTCGGTTCGGATCAGCTGGAGCTGGATGCTGAGAACAAAACTGTCACCTACAAAAAAGAAGGCATGAAAATTGATCTCGGTGGTATCACAAAGGGCTATGCGTCCAGCCGGCTGACAGATATTTTCATGAAGCACGATGTGCAGGGCATGATCAATCTCGGCGGCAATGTGCAGGTGTACGGTCCGAAACCGGATGGTTCCGGCTGGCGCGTCGCCATTCAGACGCCGGAACGGACAGAGGAGAATACACTGCCCTGGCTCTCGCAGGCGGCGTCGGGCAGTGCTGCACTGGCAGGTGTTGATTATATCGGCGTGCTGGAGACAGACAGCCAGGCGGTCATCACATCCGGCGGCTACGAGCGCTATTTTGAAAAAGACGGCGTCTATTACCACCACATCATCGATCCGAAGACGGGCTATCCGTCCGATGCAGATCTTGTCTCTGTCACCATTGTCAGTGAAGACGGGACCCTTGCAGACGGCCTGTCCACGTCTATGTTCGTGCTGGGGCTGGACAAGGCGTCGGAAATCTGGCGCGCACACAGTGATGAATTTGATATGATCCTGATGGATACAGACGGCCGGCTGTATGCGACAGAGGGGATTAAGGAACAATTTACCAGTGATCTGGAAATACACTGGATAGCGTAAAATATTGATCATACAAAAATCACCCGCGCGTTTGTAAAAACAGCGCGGGTTTTGTATCGCATAATATTGCGAAGATATCAGGAAAATATGCGATGCACATAAATACACGGTTCACAAAAAGTTCAAAAAGTGCTTGACTTTATGCGGTTAGTTAATATAAACTACCACTTGCAGCAAAGAAATTGCAGATGGAAGAGCGAAATCTTATTGAAAAGGATTCCGTAAGAAGAAAGACGAGGGCAACCTCGTCATGCTTTTTCTTTAGAGTTAGTCTTATCTACCTGCGATATTTTTGCAAGAACTTGATTTAAAATCACAAAATGAAGGAGAAGTGAGAATGAAGAAAAGCACAGTGAGCAGACTGCTTTCCATGACACTGGCACTTTCCATGACCCTGGGCGGCGGATCTATGGCTGTTTTTGCTGACAGCGAAGATCCGGCAGCAGAGGTTGAGACAGTGTCTGTTGTGGAAGAAGATGCAGAAAATGCGGTTCCGGCTGAAGATACAGCGGAAGAGACAGAAGTTGTGACAGAAGCGGTGGATACCGAGGCAGAAGTAGAAACAGTTGTTCAGTCTGCAGCAGAGGAAGCGGCAGCTGCAGAGACTGCAGTAACAGAAGAGATTGCTGTTGAAACACAGGCTGCAGCAGATGATTCTGCAGGTGTGGAGATCGAAGCAGCTGCAGCGGAAGAGACAGAGCAGACAGATGCGGCTCTGGAAGCGGAAGCAGAGTTTTCCGGTTATGTACTGATGAACATTCCGTACAGTGCATTCTATGCAGCAGAAGGGCTCGATGGCGTCGATACGGTAACATCCGCAACTGTCAAAACATACAACCAGAACATGGCAGGTGGTTCCTATCATTCAGGTGCACTGAATGTTACAGACCCTGATACAGATGATCCGCTTGACGGAGCGGAAATTCTCGGTGTCACTTATCCGGTAAAAGTCAACGGTGACAAATCTGTGCTTGAAGGAAAGACAGAAGTAACAAATGAATCAACAGCAACGATTACTGTAGCAACCGGAAAGAAGACGCGAGATGCAAAAGAAGTAAGCGGAAAAGACGTTCTGTTTGCAAGTGGTGATTATGCATACTACGTACTCAGTGAAGCTCCTTCGAACTACAAGGAACTCACAGTAGACGAGAGCGGCGCATTCATTTTTTCAGCAGTGAAAAATGCAGCGCAGGAAAGGACTGCAACAAAAGCAGAACTTACCTACGGCGGACATTATACCCCGCTCACCCTTTCATTTGAAGCACCGGAAATAGATGACAATGCGGTCGTAACAGGAATCATTCTGACGACAGCAGAAGGAAGTTATGCACTGCGCCATGTAGAAAACATCTGGAGAAAGACAGAACTTGGCTGGGAATGGGAAGATCTTGACGAAACCGGACTTTCCGGAAAGACGATCACGAGCATAACCTACTATCTTCAGGATGGTGGCGTCTATAAATATAACACAAATATCTATATTAAACCGCAATATAAAGGTTCCTGTACTGTTGTGTTTAATGATTTGAACACAATTCTTGTAAATGGCCTTCCGGATGATCTGGTGAATGCAAAAGCATCACTCTATATACTTAATGAAAACAGGAAAACAGTACTCCAGGAAGATATCGAGATCAAGGATGGTAAGATTGTAACAACAGATCCGGCTGTCTATGGAGAAAAATATGTAGTCGTTATAGAAAGCGATAATTATGCAGATATTACTTCTGTTGAAGAGAAATGCATGATTAAAGAATTATCTTCTACCTCAATCGGGGGTCTGACATATTTCTATGCAAATAGAAATGGTGATGATGACGATACGGTATATCAGGCAACTGTGAAAAAAAGAAGAGATACGATTATTTATGTGTTCACAAGCGCACAGCTTACTCGGGTGGGCGAGACAGATTATTACTATGGAGTCGAAACAGGCGTAACACCGCTTACCGGAACACTATATGGATACGGCGATGGCACAGAAACAACGTATAAAGAAGTCTACTCGAAACTCGGAATTACGACAGATGCTTCTTATGATGTGATCTCAAGTGCAACAACATACACCAGTCACCATGCCGGTGACATTCCGTCGCTTGTTTTGTTCGGAACCGATGAAAATGGTGATAAAGCAATTACAGGATTAAGTCTCGGACGTGTACAAAAAACAGTTGATGCAGAAAAATACGTAGAGGCAAGTATTCTTTCGGCAGCAGGTGAAGAATTAACTGAAGAACAGAGAGAAATTATTGGAGTTCCACTCAAAGTGAATCCAATGAAAGCACCTGCAAAAACGAAAATTAAACCGGAGACAAAAAGTGCAGAGTATACGCTTAGTAAATATGGCGTAGGAGAATTTAAAATTGTTCCGAATCCGGAGACAGAAGGATTTGATCTTAAGGAGTACTGGAGCAATGTATATGCAGCAACTATAAGTGATGGAACTACAACAGTCGGTGCAGTTCATTGGGTCGATCTGTATGGTGAATCCGGACATGACAACCTGGAACTTGAATTGAACAATGGCAAAGCACTGGCAACAAATGAACAGGAAGTCAACAGATATGCGGCATTCTTTGATGAATCCGGTTGCCTGAAGGCGGGCACATATACAATTACACTCTATGCAGAAGGATATGAGGACTTTAAGGTATCTGTTGAAGTCACGGCCGAAAAAGCGCAGGCATATGCTGCGAATGCATTGATTAAAGCTTTGAGTCAGAATGAATATAGTACAGCTGCAGAAGCACAGGCAGCAGTTAATGCTGCAAAAACTGCCTTTCAGAATTTGACTGATGCTCAGAGAGAGTTGTTAAAAGTCAGTGAAGAAGATATTACAAAAGCGCAGACTGCAGCAACCGCGCAGAAAGAAGCGGAAGAAAACGCAGCAGCTGTTGAGCAGGTGAAAGCACTGATCGCAAAGGCAAATGAAAAATTTGCCACATCTGACAAGGCACAGGCAGCAGTTAATGCTGCAAAGGCGGCTTTCCAGAATCTGACAGAGGATCAGAAAGCTTTGATTGGAAAAGAAGAAATTAAAGAACTGGAAAATGCTTTAAATAAAGCGCAGACCGCAGCAACTGCACAGAAAACAGCAGAAGATAAGGCTGCAGAAAAGAAAGCCGGTAATAAACAGCAGACTGTCAAAAAGCAGTCCCAGAGTCTGAAGAAGCTGACACCTGCTACCAAGAAGCTGAAAGCGTCCAAGCTGAAAAAGAAAAAACAGACCTTTAAGCTGAAAGCAACGATCAATGGCCAGGGCAAAGTCACCTTCAAGAAAGTTTCCGGCAATAAGAAGATCAAAATCAGCAAAGCCGGAAAGGTAACGGTCAAGAAGGGTCTGAAGAAAGGAACCTACAAGGTTAAAGTCAAAGTTTCAATTGCAGCAACCGGAAATTATACTGCAGCAGAGGCGACAAAGACCATTAAGATCAAAGTGAAATAATAAGTAAAAGCATGATGTCACGCATCCTGGCCGGATGCTGACGCGGCGAAGCACGGGCACAGGTAACGGTGCCCGTGCCGCTTTGCGTCATGCCTGCAATGCTATTTTACAGGAAAATGTCATTGCAGACATGATGGGAGCGCGGCTTAAAACACGCTACTAAGTAAATAATAATATCTGCCGCCCGCAGAGGCGGGGAACTTCATTTACACAGGAGAGAGAATACATGGAAGGAAACACGCAGGAAAAAACCACAGCATTCAGCAAGAAGAAGCTGTCCTTTATTTTGCCGGCCGTTCTGACGGGCCTGCTTGTGTTTGACATGATTCCACAGACACAGGTGACATTGCAGGAAATCCCGGAGCGTCTCGCGCTGGTCGAGGAGGTGGCTGCGGATACCGGATCAAATGCATCCGGCCAATCTGAAGCGGGCGGCCTCAAGCGGGCAGAAGAGGAAAAAGAGGATGGGGAGCAGGCCGTTGGCGATTACGAGGACGGTGTATACACCGGAACCTCGCAGGGCTACGGCGGACCGGTTACGGTTGAAGTGACGGTAAAGGATGGTCAGATTACAGATGTAAAGATTGTCTCGGCAGCCGGCGAGACCGAACCGTACTTTTCTCTTGCAAAATCTGTCATCGACCAGGTGAAGCAGAAGCAGACCTGGGAAGTGGATGTGGCTTCCGGCGCAACCTACAGCTCCCGGGGCATTCTCGGCGCAATTCAAAATGCACTGACCGGCGAGACGGTTGAAAATGCAGCCGCTCCAAAAGTTGAGCCAAAAGGGACGACGCAGCAGGACGCCTATCAGGATCCGGATGCCTACAAAGACGGCACTTACACCGGAACGGCACAGGGGTTTGGCGGACCGATTACGGTGAAGGTTGTCGTCAAAGATGGAAAAATTGATTCCATTTCAATTGAGAGCGCCGGCGGAGAAACTGGATCGTATCTGAGCCGGGCGAAAGGTGTCATTTCCAGCATTCTCAAAAAAGGATCTCCGAATGTCGATACGGTTTCAGGCGCAACGTATAGTTCCACCGGTATTATCAATGCAGTGAAACGGGCATTGTCAAAGGCTTCCGCAGACGGAAGTAAGAAGACAAAAGAGAAGAAACAGAAGAAAGCAAAAAAGAAAACTTCTGCGGGTACAACAGCAAAACAGGATACGTACACAGAGCCGGCTGCCTACAAAGACGGAACATATTATGGGACAGCTGAAGGATTTGGCGGAGATATTCAGGTTAAGGTAGTTATTTCCAACGGAAAACTCAGCAGTATTTCAATTGTCAGTGCAGACGATGAAACGAAAGAATATCTTGATAAGGCAAAAGCTGTAATTGGTACAATACTGCAGAAGGGATCCCCGAATGTTGACAGTATCTCCGGTGCGACATTCAGCTCTACTGGCATCATTAACGCCGTGAAGCGCGCGATGAGTCAGGCAGCAGCGAGTGGAAGCAGTAATAGCAGCAACAGTAACAGCACCGCCAATAATGCTTCCTCAAAAGATACTACATCAGGATCATTGGGAGAGACGACACCTTCTGATCCGTCTGTCATGCCAGCTGAGACATTAAAGGACGGCGTTTATACCGGAACAGGAATCGGCTACGGCGGAGATATCACCGTACAGCTGACGGTATCCGGCGGACGTATGACGGATTTGACAATTACAAGTGCTGAAAAGGAAACAGCTGCATATTTCAACCGGGCAAAAAAACTGACGGCATCGATTCTGGCGAAACAGAGCGCAGAAGTGGATGTAGTATCCGGTGCGACATGCAGTTCAGAAGGAATCGTTGAGGCAGTAAAAAATGCCATGAAGCAGGCGGCGGGAAAGGAGCCGCAGGAAACAGATCCGTCCGGCGGTCAGACCGGCAGTGAAGGCGGCGGTCACTCCGGCGGCGGCGCAGGCGGAAGCGGCGAGACGGCCGGTCAAACAGGTTACAAAGACGGCACTTATTTCGCAACGGGCTGGTGTGTCGATGATTATGGCGAGTTTGAGTACGAAGTCACTGTGACAATTGTGGTGAAGGACCATGTTATCACACGCTGTGAGGTCAGCTTTGGAGAAGACAGGAGTGAATATCCGGAGGACAATGATTATTATATTGACCGCGCAATAAATGGGACAGCGCGCACACAGGGAATTCCGAAACAAATCATCTCGAAACAGAGCGCACAGAGTTCCGATGTTGATGTAAAAAACGGGGCAACCTATACATCAACGACAATCAGGAATCTTGCAGACAGTATATTAAGCGGAATCAAAGTAGATCTTTCTGAAGAAGAAACTGAGAGCAAGACCGCAAAAGCGGCCAAAGCGTCATCTGGAACCAGAGAGGAAGCGGAGACGTCTTTGAAAACACAGAACGCCGGTGAGGCAGATGTTCCAACGGAATCATCTGCAGAAGAAGCGGGTACGGCAGTTCAGGATAAAGCGGAAAATACGGAAAACAGTCCGGAGCAGGAAACATCTGAATCCGATCGTACAGATCAGCAGGATCCTGAAACGGCAGCGGTGCCGGATGACGTACAGGCAGAGCCGGAAACAGAGGAAAAGAACACGGAAGAATCAGAAGCAGCACCTGATGCGGAAGCGGAAACAAAGAAAGCCGGAGAAGAGGCCAAAAAGAAGGCTGAAGAAGCGAAAAAGAAAGCCGAAGAAGAAGCAAAGAAAAAAGCTGAAGCCGAGGCAAAGAAGAAAGCCGAAGAAGAGGCGAAGAAAAAGGCGGAAGAGGAAGCAAAGAAACGGGCCGCTGAGGAAACAGAAGCGAAGGCAAAAGCCGCTGCGCAGGCGGCACAGGCTGAAAAAGCGGCAGCGGATGATGAAAAGGACACATAACAGAGAATGAAGTACCAGAGTTTTATTACAAAGCTGCTGGCGCTGGCGCTGATCTGCGGGATTCTGTATCACTACCAGAATATCGCGGCAGCCCGCGCGGCAGTTGTGGCTGAGAATGAAGCCGCGGTTGCGGAAGCTGAGGCCTATAACAGAGAGATTCAGGCCGAGAACCAGCGCCGGGAGGCGGCTGCGGCCGGAGGATCCGGAGCGGCGGGTTCAGAAACCGGCACAGAGACAGCATCCGTATATAAAGACGGAACGTATGAGGGCACCGGAACTGGTTACGGGGGTCCGATTACCGTTTCTGTTACGATTGAAAGTGATGTGATTACAGCATTTGAGGTATTGTCCCATGACGGTGAAGATCCGGCGTATTATGCACAGGCAGAAGCATTGACGGAGACTGTCCTGCAGAAGCAGAGCACAGATGTAGATACAATATCTGGTGCAACGTTCAGTTCCCGCGGGATTTTGGAAGCGTTGAATGACGCGGTAGATAAGGCGGTGAACGGATGACCAGAACAGAAATCGAAAATGCCGTGCGGGAGGCCGTAGAAAAAAACACGGCTGCGGCAAAACGGATGTCAGAAACAGAGAAGAAAAAAATGACGCCGGCACAGCAGAAAATCCGCCGCAGACAGCAGAATGCGCTGATCCGGAACCTGATCCAGCTGTTCTTTTTCCTGATGATGCCGGGTGCATTTGTGGCTGGATTTTCCGGTGTGAAAAGTATTTTCCAGAAAGTTGCAGCCGGAAGCGTGCTGGAAATGGACAGCTTCGTCAAAGCTTTAATCGGACTATGCATTTTCACAATCGTTTTCGGAAGATTTTTCTGCGGATTTGCATGTGCGTTCGGCACATTCGACGATTTTGTCTACTGGATTTCCGGCCTGATCCAGAAGAAACTGTTACGCAGAAAGAAGCAGTACAGTCTGCCGGAGCGGCTTTCTCCCTGGCTGCAGAAAGTCAAGTTTCTCATACTGGCGTTAATCGTTGCATCATGCGCGCTGGGAATTTATGACCGCTTCAATCAGTACAACTGGAATCCCTGGTCGGTATTTTCTTTTATCACAGCGCTGCGGTTTGAACTTGGCGGATATCTTATTGGCATCGTAATTCTGATTCTGATCATTGCCGGGATGGCTGTGAAAGAACGGTTTTTCTGTCAGTTTCTGTGCCCGATGGGTGCAGTCTTTGCAATTATTCCGCAGTTCCCGTTTGCCTGGCTGCAGCGGGATGCGGAGAACTGCCTGAAAAACTGCCGCGCATGCCAGATGAAATGTCCCGTGGATATCAAACTGGAGCCGGACGGATTTCGCAACGGGGAGTGCATCGGATGCGAAAAATGTGCCGGCGTCTGCCCGAAGGCCAATCTGACCCGCTGGGACCGCAGACTTCTGAAAAATGAGATCCTGCCGGTATTGATCCGTGCAGCAATTCTGTTTCTTCTGGGAGCTTATCTCGGGCTGTGCAGATTTCTGTAATTTCCTGCGATTCCGGACCGGATTGATTTCTGAAGATTTATAGTAGAAAATCACCATAAAGTATGTTATATTGTTAATATCTTTAGAAAGAGGCTGGTGCTTAATATGAAGGATAAGATGCAGGATAAGATCCAGGAACTGATCGACGTATTAAAGGAGCAGAAAGAGACAATGGAAAAAAATAAAACAGGTAATAAGTTACTGTGGATCCTCGCGATCATCGGCGCTGTCTGTGCAATCGCCGGCATTGCTTATGCGGTATATCGTTACATGACACCGGAGTATCTTGAGGACTTTGATGACGATGATTTCGAAGATGACTTCGATGATTACTTCGAAGACGAGGAAGCTGTACCGGCAAAGGCAGCTGAATAATCGGCATTCACGGTTTTCCAGAATGAACATCGGGGCTTCGGCACACTGTGCCGGAGCCCTGTTTGATGTCAGGGAGTGTATATATGAAAAAAGGTGAGATATACGAAGGGACAATCGAAAAAGTCTCTTTTCCAAATAAAGGAATGGTAGATGTAAACGGGCAGACTGTCATTGTCAAAAACGGCATGCCGGGCCAGTGCGTCCGTTTCCGGATCAACAAAAAACGCAGGGATAAGGTCGAAGGCCAGCTACTGGAGGTGCTGGAACACTCACCTCTGGAGCAGCTGGAACCGCAGTGCGGCAATTTCCCGGCGTGCGGCGGCTGTCTGTACCACACGATGCCTTATGCAGAACAGGAAGCCATGAAAGAACAGCAGCTCAAGGAACTGCTGCTGCCGGTTGTTGCGCAAGGCATGGCGGCACAGGAACGGGCAGACGTAAATAAAGCCGTCGGCGGGCAGAACGTCCCGAAAGAAGAACAGCCGGTTATGGCGTGTGCGTACAGGGACGTTCCGGAAGAAGCGGATCTGAACGGAGCGGAAACAATCTTTGAGGGAATCCGCTCAACGCCCTCCCAGTTCCGCTACCGGAATAAAATGGAGTTCGCGTTTGGCGATGCGGAAAAAGACGGTCCGCTGACACTTGGTCTTCACCGGAAGAACAGCACGTATGATATCCTGACCGCATCGGATTGTGCACTGGTGCATGCGGATTTCGGGAAAATAGTAAGCTGTGTTCTGGGATACTTCCGGGATCGCGGTCTGCCCTATTTCCATAAGATCACACATGAAGGATACTTGCGGCATCTTCTGGTGCGGCGTGCGGAAGTATCCGGCGATATCCTGGTGGATCTTGTGACAACCAGTCAGATTCCGGATGCGGGTACATGCGGCGGTTCAGATCTGGCGGCTCAGCGGGATGCGGAAAGCATCTGGATGGGAGAATTTACAGAACAGCTGCTGCAGCTCCAGCTGGAAGGAAAGATCGTTGGAATTTTACATACAACAAATGACGCGATTGCCGATATTATCCGCAATGACCACACGGAAATCCTGTACGGAACAGATTTCATTGAAGAGAAAATCCTCGGCCTGCGGTTTAAGATCACGCCGTTTTCATTTTTCCAGACCAATTCCCGCGGCGCGGAGATTCTGTACGAGACGGCGCGGGAATTTCTCGGCGGCGTTGAAGACCAGACTGTATTTGATCTGTACAGCGGTACCGGAACCATTGCGCAGATGCTCGCACCTGTGGCCAGAAAGGTGGTCGGTGTGGAAATTGTGGAAGAGGCTGTAGAAGCGGCCCGTGAAAATGCGACGCTGAACGATCTGAACAACTGCGAATTTATCGCAGGAGACGTGCTGAAGGTGCTTGATGAGCTGACAGATAAGCCGGATACCATTGTCCTGGATCCGCCGCGTGACGGGATCCATCCGAAGGCACTGCCGAAGATTATAGCGTACGGCGTTGCGCGGATTGTGTATATTTCCTGCAAGCCGACCAGTCTTGCAAGGGATCTGGAGGTGCTGCAGGAAGGCGGGTACCGGGTTGAGCGTATGTGCGGGGTAGATATGTTTCCGAATACACAGCATGTCGAGACTGTATGTCTTTTGTACCGGGAAAAGGTCGACTTTGTTTCTGTGCCCTATGAACCCGAGAATGCTGACTATTTGAAGCGTATCTCCGGGAGCGCCACATATGAAAAAATAAAGGAATGGATTATGAAAAAGTATAACACCAAAGTTTCTTCACTGTATGTAGCCCAGATTAAAGCAAAGCACGGAATAGATA
>JAFUCM010000053.1 GCA_017459675.1 Eubacterium sp. | reverse complement strand
GGTTTTGTAGAAAATCACGGTAATGAAAAATTTCAGCGAAAAACTTGACACGGGGGGGTGAAGTGTTAGTATCCTTGTCGAGCGAAAGACAAACTCTGGTATGTTACTTGTTATGAGTCGAAAGGAGGATTTAGAAACAATGAAAAAGACAATTGCAAAAATTATGGCGGCAGCTATGGTGCTGTCCGCAGTACCGGCTGTGACATTGCCGACACTGACTGCTAAGGCGGCTACTACTGATCCTACATTTACAGCAACAACGAGTACTGTTGCTAGTAGTGTTGATAGTGATGATGTTGATGCTGCTGGAGCAACGTATATGTATATTGGCACATCGGCTACATTGACATATGACGCAAGCGATGGCAGTCTGCCTATCGTAGTTGGTAGTTCTGCTAAAATCAGTTCAGATGGGCATACGCTGACGATTCCGAATAAGAGTGGAATAGCGGGCGAAACAGACACCACAGTTGAGTTGAAGTCAACAGGAAACGCAGCTTTTTATAAGATGGCTAAATTGGTTCTTGACTCCGACGGTCAGGTATATGTTGTTGCAAGTGCTAGCGGATCGTCAGATAATTATCAGGATCTCTTGAGTGCTATTAGCAGCGGAAATAATGGTATTACTATTCAGTTCTCATTTGCCGCAGGTGATTCAAACGGTACTGTAGCAGCACAGAAAACTACAACAGTCAATGCCTTTGTAGGCGGTACTGCTGCTGTTAAGGGCAATACATATGGCAACACAGCGGCATTTACCGTTGACGCTGCTGGCGACAAGAACGAGGTCGCACTTCGGAATGGCGATGTATACGCAAAGCTTGGTTCAAGCGGCGTTGAAATCCTTAGAGGCAACAACTCCGATTTGGACGGCATGGACTACTTCCGTTCTTATACGCTGGATCTGACGAAGGTAAATGTTACTACTGTTGCAACAGGTGTTGCACTTTTCCAGGATCTGCCGGTGACCAAGATCGGCGCGCAGGCTCTGAAGAAGGCTCATATGAAGAAGTTCTATGCTGAGAACGCGAAGACGATCGGCAAGGGCGCGCTTCGTAACGCTAAGCAGGTTAAGCATGTTGACATTTGCGATTCCAACAAGGTCCGCAAGATCCATGAGAAGGCTTTCATGAACTGCAAGAACCTGAATACGATCATCATCGACGGCCGCAAGCTGAACACGGTCGGCAAGAACGCATTCAGCGGCGTAAAGAAGAAAGCTACAGTCAAGATCAAGGCTAAGAAGTCCAAGTACGAGTCTGACAAGAAGATGATCTTGAAGAACGGTGGAAACAAGAACCTGAAGTTCGTTCGTAAGTAATTTCGGGGTCTGAAGACACCGGGAAGAAAATTCGACAACAAACATAGGCGATAAGAGGGGTATGTCTTTCACTCAAATAGCGTAAACCTTTTTTCGAAGAGGAGGCCGGCATTCGCCGGTCTCTTCGTTTCCTGCTATGATGGTGGAGCGTGTAGCCGTTTGAACGCGGATTAAGGAGGATGACATGAAACGAAAGGGAAAGGATGACGGAAAAAAAGACAGGGGGAAGAGCCGCTTTCTGCCGGGCGGTCTGGTCTGTCTGCTTGGTTTGGCGTGCGCAGCGGCTGTTTTTCATTCCGGAGGTGACAAAGCGGAATCTGGGACACAGAAGCTTTCCGAGCACGAGGCGTCTGGCGTTCCGGAGTTATTCGATGAAGTGAGCCGGGACAATGTGATGGCTCTGCTCAACGCTTATGACAAGGACGGCGCGTATTTGGTGGGTTATGGCACGAATGAGGGAGATGACTGGCTGGCCTATTATATTCAGGGCGAGTGGCTGGTCAATGGTCTTGACACGGTCGTCCATGAGGAGTGCCACACTTTTACTAATATCGGCGGGAGAAAGGAGCGGATCTACGAAGGGAGCGAAAAATCAATCGAAGTACCTTATACGGAAGTATTTGAAAGCAAAGAGATGGTGGATTCCGTTCCGGAGCAATGCCGGGGAAGACGGTTTGCGACATATGTTTCTGAGCCGAAGGACGGGCATCTGTCCAATGTGGAGGGCGCATACGGTCTGCTGAATGAATTCAACGCCTACAGCTGGGGGATGAGCAATGTTACAGCCATGTATCCTTATTTCGACCGGTTTACCGACGATTTGGATACCTGGGGCAGCTTTATTTCCAATGGGGCAAGCAACCGGCTTGCCTATGCGGAGATGAAATATTATCTTCTGCATTATTTGCGTTACGCAGAAGAAAACCATCCGGATGTCTATCGGCAGATCATGGAGAACCGGGAATTCTGTCTTGCTTACAAGGACATCGACAGCCGCTATGCCGCAAGTATCGCTGAATTTGAGGATGACCTGCCGGAGATTGAAGGGAAGCTTAAGCAGGCAGGGCATGAAGCCGACCGCGCGAGTAATAATGGTGAGTATTTCAATATTGATTCCAACGGATTCGGGCTTATGACCAGCGAGTACAACACTTTTCTTGAGGAGATGGCCAAAGAACCGTACGCGTCGATCCACCGCAAGCTGACCGGTGAAACAGATGAGAACTGATGCGGGGACGCTGCGGATGCCAGGTATGGCGGCTTTCCGCAAGAAACTGCCAGGGAAGGTCAGGAAAAAGCCCGCAGGATATTATGGGCATTTTATGGTTGTAAAACGAAAAAATGCGTGGTAGTATTAGGGGGCAGACATGAATGCAGGAGCCGGTGAAATGAACGGGAACGATGAAAAACGACAAATAGACTGGCATTCCGGATTCGCGGGGGGACTGGGGCTCTCGCTGAGGGAATACAGGGATGCCATAGAGATCAGGCGGGAATACCCGTTGTCAAAGGAACCGCTGAAGGTTGACTTCATCGTGGTCAAAAAGAGGGCGGATGTCAGGATTGAAAACGACCTTGGCAGGATGTTCCGGACGCATAACATACTGGAGTTCAAGAGCCCCGATGACGGACTCTCGATTGATGTGCTGTGGAAATGCATAGGGTACGCCGGATTGTACAAGGGGCTCTCGGACAGGGTGGACATGATACCGGCATCCGAACTTACCGTCACGATACTGCGGTACCGGAAGCCGGAGAAGCTTTTCTCGCATCTGGAAGGCGGGGGCTTCCGGGTTGATGAAACGGCAGACGGCATATACAGGATACGGGATGTGGTGTCGCTGCCGCTGCAGGTCGTGGTCATCCGGGAGCTGTCGGACGCGGATCTGCTGGCGCTGAAGATCATGTCGGAAAATGCCGCCGAGGAGGATGTGAGGAGGTTCCTGCTCCGTACGAGGGAGTACCATGTTCCGGGCGACAGGCATGACGCGGACGCGGTCCTGCAGGTGAGCAGTTCCGCGAACAAAGAGCTGTACAGTAAGCTCAGAAGGGAGAGAATTATGTGTCAGGCGTTAAGGGAAATATTGAGCGAGGAGATAGCGGAAGAGCGGGCAGAAGGCAGAGCAGAGGGCAGAGCAGAGGGCAGAGCGGAAGGGCGGTCTGAGGGGGAGGAACTTCTGGCCGCGCTGATGCAGCGGCTTTTCTCCGCCGGGCGGAACGAGGATGCCGCAAGGGCGGCTTCCGATACGGAGTACCGGAAGACCCTCTACAGGGAATTTAACATTGCGTAAGGAGGGGCTTGCTGGCCGCTTGAGGCTGCGGACAATATGCCCTATGCGAACAAACGCCGCAAATAGAGCGCCCGCCGTGGATGAGGGGGCGCTCTGGGGCAATGATATTATGCCATTGCCATCAGTTTTGCCGGTATATGGCAATAGCCGCCGGGATTCTTGTCCAGGTATTTTTGGTGATATTCCTCAGCTGCGTAAAAATTTTCTAAATGCTTTACATCTACTGCGAGTGGCCGGTCATATTTTTCTTGCTCTTCTCTTACCGCTGTTTTTATATCCGAAAGCAGGGTTTCGTCCTCATAATAAATCCCTGTACGGTACTGAATCCCGGTAAAAACATCCGCCCGCCAAGTATATTGTCTTCATTCGTTTGATTCTCCTTCAACATTTTCCCTGTTAAACATATTCAAAAATACCCTGCAGGATATCTGAAATGTCAATAATTTCATTGATAGATACCTGCGCAATCATGGAAAAAACTCTCTTGTCG
>JAFUCM010000023.1 GCA_017459675.1 Eubacterium sp. | reverse complement strand
GCTTTCTCCTTCTGGCTCTCGATATACTGCTCGACCTGCTCCCTGCTTCTGTCACTCACAGTGACTGCGCAGTAGGAGGGATTCCACAGATGGCCGCCCCACAGTTTCTGCTTTATCTCCGGGTGCAGCAGGAACAGCTTCCGGGCCAGGCCTCCCTTCATGATCTTGATCATATCCGGAATGAAGAAATGCGGTTTCGCATTTATGAGAAGATGCACATGATCCGGCATCACCTCCATGGCAGGGATTTGAAATCCGTATTCCTCCGCCAGTTCATAGAGAAGCCGCTTACAGTCTGCATCCACTCCGTCTGTGAGGACATTTCTCCTGTACTTTGTGCACCAGACGATATGATACTGAAGGGAATATACGTAACCACGACCATAGGATAAATCATTATTATTAGTAAAATAAACCTCTTTTTCCATATGACTATTGTATCATACGGAAAAAGAGATTACAAGAAAAAATCGAACGTTTGTTCTTTTTGTTTTGCTTTTCGGCTACCTCACGACTGAAGTCACGAGAATGCGCCGGTTATTTTTCAAATTGATAATAATCCATTCTTTTTCCCGTAATCTGTCTGCGATTTACGTAACAAACACGGTTTTCCCGCAGCCCCGCACACCGGTTATCAAATTGATTGAATTAACAGGCAGGCCTTTCCTGTGAAAACTCGCTGATAATACGTTCTGCCTGCGCGGTTCGCTCAATCATTTCCAGCGGCGGCTGTCCGAACACCAACGTATACGGATTTTGCATTTTGGACCTCCTGTTTTACTGTGTTTTTACTGTCTTATATATTTTACTGTGTTTTTACTGTCGCGTCGATTAAAGTATCCTGTTATAATGAATTTAAATAACGTACTTGCTTAAGAGACAGTTTCCATTCCGGCATCTCAACAGGAGGTTATATGTTATGAAGGATACAAAACCCGCACCGGGATATGATTCCGAATTAACGCGCGACGACCCGGAAGCGCGCTATATGAAAGAAATCCATGAAATGGCCGTCTCCGGTGAATCCATCCACGCGGCGATGGGCACGCAGCTTCCGCTGCCGAAGTGGGAAGACATTCTGCTTCTTGGCGCGCAGCTCGATCCCGCCCCCCTGAATGACGGCGACCCGGTCAGCACACAGACGATTATCGGGAAGCATGCAAAGAAACCGATGGTCCTCGAGAGTCCGGTCTATATCTCCCACATGTCCTTTGGCGCGCTGTCAAAAGAGATCAAAATCGCGCTGGCAAAAGGTTCCGCAATGGCAGAGACAGCCATGTGCAGCGGCGAGGGAGGCATTCTTCCGGAGGAGAAAGCTGCTGCCTATAAATATATTTTCGAATATATTCCAAACAGATACAGTGTCACGGATGAAAATCTGCGCACATCCGACGCGATTGAGATCAAAATCGGCCAGGGCACAAAACCCGGAATGGGCGGACATCTGCCCGGCAGCAAAGTGACGCCGGAAATTGCAGCTGTCAGGGAAAAGCCCGTGGGGGAAGACGTACAGAGCCCCAGCAAGTTTCCGGAGATCAATACGAAAGAAGATCTGAAAGAAATGGTCGATATGCTGCGGGATCGCTCGGACGGACGCCCGGTCGGCATCAAAATTGCGGCGGGCAACATCGAGCAGGATCTGGCGTGGTGCGTATTCGCTGAGCCGGACTTTATCACGATCGACGGACGCGGCGGCGCAACCGGTTCCAGCCCGTATTTCCTGCGGGAGGCAACTTCGGTTCCGACCATTTACGCGCTGTCCCGCGCGCGCAAATATCTGGATTCCGTTCATTCTGATATTGCGCTGGTCATCACCGGAGGTTTGCGGGTATCCGCGGACTTCGCGAAAGCACTGGCTATGGGAGCTGATGCAGTCGCAGTTGCGAGCGGCGCGCTGATCGCCGCTGCCTGCCAGCAGTACCGGATCTGCGGAACCGGCTACTGTCCGGTCGGCATTGCCACACAGAATCCCATGCTCCGCAAGCGTCTGAAAATTGATGAGACAGCACAGCGGGTTGCCAACTACCTGCTTGTTTCGACGGAAGAACTGAAAATGTTCGCCCGGATCTCAGGCGTTGCGGATGTGCATCAGCTGACATACGGGAATCTGATCACAACAGATGAAGCGATTGCAAAGTATACCGGTATCGTACACGCCGGTGCCTCAAAACTATAATTATTTCCATGATGGACAAAAGTGGCAGTTTTGCATAATGCAGAACTGCCGCTTTTCCTATTTAGTATCTGCTCAACAACCGAATTGTTAACTCAAGGGAAGAAAACAATGTATTGATAATGACTTATTCCACGAACCCTGCCTTACGCAGATTCTCTCGACCACGCTCAGCGATCGGAAGGGGAATATCAAACGACTTTACTGGAAAGAGATCCTGCTCAACAACACACCAGCCGTCGTAATTATTTTCCTCGAGTGCCTTGTAAAGCGCCGCAAAGTCGATCGTACCCTTCCCCGGCTCCACCATGATATTTTCTGTCACTGCTTTTGCAAAGGACCATCCGTTCTTGTCCATCTCGGCCTTAACGCCAAGATCGCAGTCTTTCAGATGGATGTACGGAATGCGGTCCGCATGCTTTTTGTAGAAGCTGATCGGCTCTCCGCCGCCGTATACATGATGGCCTGTGTCAAAGCAGAGATCAACGGTTGTATCCGCAAGAAAACGTTCAATTTCTTCTTCTGTCTCTACATGACAATCGACATGCGGGTGGAATACTCCCCACAGGCCATACGATGCGACATGATCTGCGCAGCGCTGAACATTTTTGCAGTAGGTGTTCCATTCCTCATCAGAGAGCTGACGTGGCATGACATCAACGCCGGTTTCCAGATCAGTATACATCGGAGGAAGGAGTACGATATATTTTGTCTCCGAAAACTGCCCGAGAAGCGCTGCAATATCATCAATTGTTGCAAAAACATTTTTAACTGACTCCTCATCGAGGAAATTTCCGCCCACTGTTCCCCCGACCAACGCCAGACCGCGTGCCTCCAGAGCATTTTTCAGGATACTCGCATCTGTCGGAAAATATCCCCACGGACCGAGTTCAACTCCGTCATACCCTGCCACCTTCATCTCATCCATACACCGATACCACGGCGTCTGTTTTTCATGATTCGGGAACCATACCCCCCATGAATCCGGCGCAATACCCGTTCTGATAGCCATATCTTTCCCCTTTCTCAATCATAAAATGCCGGCTTTTCCTCTGTCTCAATAGACTCTATTGCACCTGTTTCCTGTGCTTTAACCAATGCATCTGCCGTAACTGCCGCAAGATATCCGTCCCATGCGTTCGGTCCGGTTACAATACCTTCTTTTGCACAGTTTACCCACTCTTGCAGTTCCGCATCGTATGCCTCAAGGAAACGACCGATCCAGCTCTGTTCAATTGGAGCCGACAGGTTTCCGTCTTTACGGACAGTCGGTACTGACGGTGCCGGCATATGGATTACGCCTTCTTCACAGACAACTTCGGTATTGATATCATATCCGAACTGGCAATTTACAAATACTTCAACAATTACATTTACACCTTTTCTGGTCTTCATGATCATGACCTGCGGATCACGCAGCTTACTGTGCGTATACTTCGTATCTTTTCCAAACAGAACCTGCGCAGAAACAAAGTCATCATTTACAAGCCAGTGCAGGCAGTCGATTTCATGAATTACTGTACCAAACACCGCAAGCGGTGTTTCATAGCTCTCATCAACTGTTTGATTTCTATGTGTTCCTTTGACAATGAGAGCCTCTCCAAATGCACTAAAACTCTACTACTATCTGGATGTCTGCGGACATATATACTCTGGTCCTCTATATAAAATCAACAGAAAAACCTACAATGATTACCTGCTAATCTATGTCGAAAAAGGTTGTATGGATTTTGTAAACGAAGAGATTCCAGGTCAAATCGGACCAGGTCAGGCTTTCCTGATGAACTGCCACGCACAACACAGCTACAGTACGCCAGTTGACACTGAATTCTGGTACGTACATTTTGATCACCACGACATGGAATCTTTCTATCAGCATATAAAAGAAACTTCCGGCATTGTATGTACATTCTCAAATAACAGTCTGATTCTGGATCCCTTAAAGCTTCTGGTCTCGCACCTCAAATACCAGAAACAATTCTCGGAATCCTGGATGTCCCGTCAGATCTATGCCATAATTACCAGTTTTCTAGTTGAACAGGACAACGCTCAGCAAAATCTCCGCATTGAACATAAACTGATCACACAGGTTATGGAATACATCGAAGCGCACTATCCCGAAGATCTGTCTCTTGATAAACTTGCCGCACAATACGGAGTCAGCCAGCATTATCTTTCCCATCTGTTCAAGAGATGTACCGGACAAAGTCCTTATGATTACATTATTCTGACCCGGTTGAACCGGGCAAAGCAGCTTCTTGCATCGACGGAGCGGTCTGTTTTTGATATTGCTTACGATGTGGGCTACAGCAGTGACACAGGATTTATTAATTCTTTCACAAAAAAAATCGGAATTTCCCCACGGAAATTCCGATTGTATTACAATAGTTAACCGGTTCACTTATATGAGGATGGTATATCCCTTGCAGATCCCTTAACAGATTTCGGAACCTGCAGGTATTTCATCTGACAGATGGATCAGGCGGTCATTGCAGTCTTTAATTTGTTGTACAGTACGCAGTTTTTTCTGCGTAACTACATGTTTTATGAGTCAAAGAGAAACGTCCCCATTGACTGTTATGAAGTGACCGTTGTCAAGAGTTGATTTAAGCACTTAACAAACTTTTCTTGTCGGTTACATTTGTATGACCTGCCAGCATCTGAAAGG
>JAFUCM010000052.1 GCA_017459675.1 Eubacterium sp. | reverse complement strand
GTTGTAGCGGTACAGCTGCCAGTATCCGGACTGAACTGCGTCTTTCTCTGCCTGCTGGGAAAGTCCCATGCCGCGCTTCATACCATGCTCGATGCACGGGCAGTAGCAGATGATGAGTGACGGTCCGTCGTAAGCTTCTGCCTCGCGGATTGCCTTCAGTGTCTGGAACTGGTCTGCGCCCATAGCAACCTGTGCGACATAGACATAGCCGTAGCTCATTGCCATCATGCCGAGGTCTTTCTTGCGGGTGGTCTTTCCGCCTGCGGAGAACTTCGCAATTGCACCTGTAGCAGTAGACTTGGAAGCCTGTCCGCCGGTGTTGGAGTAAACCTCTGTATCCAGAACGAGGACGTTGATGTTCTTGCCGGAAGCAAGGACATGATCCAGTCCGCCGTAACCGATATCGTATGCCCATCCGTCGCCGCCGAATGCCCATACAGACTTCTTGGTCAGGTATTCGCTGTTCTGGCGGATGAAGTTTGCCTCTTCGCAGTCAACATTCTTGATTGCGGTAAGCAGTGCATTGGAAACCTCAGTAGACTTATCGAAGATGTTTCCTTTTTCGAGGTATTCAGTAGCTGCATCAACAGCGATGCCCTTTGTGATCAGGCCTGCTGCTGCGCTGATGAGCTGCTTCTTGACTGTTTCCTGGCCGAGAAGGAATCCGTATCCATACTCTGCGCAGTCCTCGAACAGGGACATTGCCCATGCCGGTCCGTGGCCGTTCTTGTCCGTTGTGTACGGTGAGGACGGTGTGGATCCGCCGTATGCGGAAGAGCATCCGGATGCGTTTGCAATGTACATACGCTCACCAAAGAGCTGTGTAACGAGCTTGATGTACGGTGTCTCGCCGCAACCTGCGCATGCGCCGGAGAACTCGAAGTACGGTTTGTTGAACTGAGAGTTCTTAACAGTCTTGGAGGATGCTGCATCTCTCTTGATAGAAACTTCCTCAGTTGCATATGTCCAGTTCGGAGCTTCCTTGATCTGGTCAGCCAGCGGAGACATCTGCAGAGCACCCTTTTCGTGCATCGGGCAGACATTTACACAGGAGCTGCAGCCTGTGCAGTCATACGGAGAAACCTGCATACGGAACTGATACTTATCAAGTCCTGCACCCTTGGCGATGGTGGTTGTGAAGCCTTCCGGAGCTGCCGCTTTCTCTTCTTCATTCAGAAGTACCGGACGGATTGCAGCGTGCGGGCATACAAATGCGCACTGGTTACACTGGATACAAGCGGTCCAGTCCCAAACAGGAACTTCAACGGCTGCGCCGCGCTTCTCGTACTGAGAAGTTCCTGCCGGCCATGTTCCGTCTTCCAGACCATATTTCATCATCTGGCTGACAGTCAGATTGTTACCTTCCTGACGGTTCATAACATTGACGATCTCGCTGATGAACTCCGGAACATTCTCTTCCTTCTCCGGATCTTCTGCAGTTGCCCAGGATTCCGGAATATCAACCTTAACGAGCTCGTTGATGCCGTAGTCGATGGAAGCGTTGTTCATATCAACGACTTTCTGGCCTTTTTTCTTGAAGTAAGATTTATAAATCGCATCCTTCATAAGGTTGACAGCCTGCTCGGTCGGGATAACGCCGGTAAGCTTGAAGAAGGAAGCCTGCAGGATGGTGTTGGTACGGTTGCCAAGTCCGAGGCTGCGTGCGATATCAATTGCGTTAATGATGTAGAAGTTTGCCTTCTTCTCTGCAAGGGCACGTTTCATGGATGCCGGAAGCTTGTCTTCCAGAGCAGATACCGGCCACTGGCAGTTCAGCAGGAATGTGCCGCCTTCTTTCAGTCCTGCAACCATGTCGTACTGGTTGACGTAGGACGGATTGTGACATGCAACAAAGTCAGCGGATGTGATCAGGTACGGGGAACGGATCGGGTTCTTGCCGAAACGCAGGTGAGACTGTGTCAGTCCGCCGGACTTCTTGGAGTCATATACGAAGTAAGCCTGGCAGTACATATCCGTTGCATTACCAATGATCTTGATGGAGTTCTTGTTTGCACCGACGGTACCATCGGAACCCATGCCCCAGAACTCCGCAGAAGTAAGACCTTCTGTGTCAAGAACCGGTTCTTCAACTGCCGGAAGGGATGTATTTGTAACATCATCCACGATACCGATTGTGAAGTTGTTCTTCGGTGCTTCCTGCTTCAGGTTCTCAAATACGGAAACGATCTGTCCCGGTGTTGTATCCTTGGAAGACAGGCCGTAACGTCCGCCTACGATTACGATGTCGCTCTGGAGCTCTTTGAAGATGGAGCAGACATCCTGGTAAAGCGGCTCGCCCATAGCGCCCGGCTCTTTGGTGCGGTCCAGAACAGCGATCTTCTGTACGGTTTCCGGAACTGCATCCAGGAAATGCTTAGCGGAGAACGGACGATACAGATGAACGTTGATCATACCGACCTTCTCGCCCTGAGCCATCAGGTAGTCAATTGCTTCTGTAGCGGTCTCAGCTGCGGAACCCATCAGGATGATGATGTTTTCTGCATCTTCTGCACCGTAGTAGTCAAACAGATGATAAGAACGGCCTGTGATCTTGCCGACTTCTTCCATATAATGCTCAACTGCTGCCGGAATTGCATCGACTCTGGTATTTGCTGCTTCACGGCACTGGAAGAAGATGTCCGGGTTAACAGTTGTTCCGCGTGTTGTCGGATGCTCCGGATTCAGAGAATGCTTACGGAATGCATTCAGGGACTCCATATTTACCAGCGGACGGAGATCTTCATAATCAATGGTCTCGATCTTCTGAATCTCGTGAGAAGTACGGAATCCATCGAAGAAATGCATCATTGCCATGCTCTGGTCGATTGCTGTCAGATGTGCAACTGCACCCAGATCCATAACTTCCTGCGGAGAGGAAGAAGCGAGCATTGCAAATCCGGTATTACGACATGCCATAACGTCGGAATGGTCACCGAAGATGGACAGTGCATGTGCGGAAAGCGTACGTGCGGAAACGTGGAATACGCCCGGAAGCATCTCGCCTGCGATCTTGTACATGTTCGGGATCATCAGCAGAAGACCCTGGGATGCGGTGTAAGTTGTTGTAAGTGCGCCGGACTGCAGAGAGCCGTGTACGGTACCTGCTGCGCCGCCCTCAGACTGCATTTCTACGACAGTGACAGGCTGTCCGAAAAGGTTCTTCTTGCCGTTTGCTGCCCACTCATCTACGTGTTCAGCCATCGGTGAAGACGGTGTGATCGGGAAAATACCTGCGACTTCGGTGAAGGCATAAGATATATAAGCCGCCGCCTGGTTGCCGTCCATAATGTCGATTTTTTTCGCCATGACATTCATCCTCCTTGGATACTTAAATTGGACATTTGATAAGTTAATAAGTTTTTGGTTGCTGGTTGTTACTTTATAGGTAATTTCGTTTTCCATTGTCAGCCTGCAGCGCCGGTCCGGAGGTGTGAGAGAAGTTAGCCGCATCTCACTGACTTCAAGACACTGACGTTCGGTCACTGACTGTAAGTTCATTCTAAGATCTTTCTATTAAAAAGTCAATGCGAAAACATTCAAAAATGATTTTTCATCGAAGGTCACAAAAACAGGAATTCAGAAATGTGCAAAACTCACAAAGATGCCGTTTCCAACAAACTATTAGTCTTGAAGTCATTGAATTTGAGTCAGTAATGGTGTATGCTGAGTTGCAGAAAAGTTTATGCAAAACTCTGCAAAGCATTCAATCACATGGTGGTTCAGCAGGCAGTATAAACCATTAGTTCGTGTATTTAAGGAGATTCCCCGTTGTAAAAACTGTCCAGAAAAGAGTGTATATAATATGAAAGAGACCAACGAAGCAAATGCAAACATGACAAAACGACAGCTGCAGGCTTTGAAGACGAAAAACAAGATTTACCAGGCGGCTGTGCAGGAGATCAACGAGAAGGGATACAACAATGTTAATATAGAAGATATTACGAAGGCAGCTGAAGTTGCCAAGGGAACCTTCGATGTGCCTTTTGATTCCAAGGAAGCGATTATTCTCTATACCTTCGAGCATTCTGATGAGATCTATGAGGAGGCCTACGAGAAGATCGAGGGAGAGAGCTTTCTGGATATGGCGGTGCATTTTGTCCGCTACAGCTACCGCGAATATGAGAAACGCGGCAAGGGCATTATCCGGGCAATGATCTCCAATTACTTCCATTTTGAAGACTATGAGATTTATTCGCACGACCGCGGCCTGTACAAATGTCTGCTGAGGATAGTCCGGGAGGGCAAGAAACAGGGCGTGCTGGATGCAGAAACACCTGCTGAATACTATGCGGATATGCTTCTGTCCACGATGGTCGGCGTCGAGGTGATGTGGTGCTTCGATGATCTTGGCCGCAGCCTCGCAGAGATGATGGAGGACGCGATCCTCGTCACGGCGATCGGCCTGACCGGTGTGGAAGAGCACGACGGAGATACGGAAATAACTGCATCATAAATAATGAACTTAATAAAAGAAAGAACTTTCCTAAGCAGCGAATTATACCTCAGTTGCGAGGAAAGTTCTTTCTTTTTTTTGCGGCGCAGCATCGAGGAACACTTTTCGCTCATATGCACAATAAATCCCACCTTTTTTTGTACAATATTTTCTCTTTACAATTTCGGTGACCGAGAGTATAATGAACTCAAGTCAATGAACAAGGGTCAACGACCTGAGGAAAAACAATCAAAACAAAAAACCAATGTAACGTCGCTATTCAAAAACAATCAATCTAAGGAGGAAATGAAAAATGGCAGACGTAAGTTATCTCAAGGATATGCCGATTGCAATTCTGGGCGGCGGCGCTGTAGGTAAGACAATGGCAGCTGACTGCGCACTTGCAGGCAAAGAAGTAAGAATCTGGGATCAGCCGAGATTCGCAAAGACCAACTTCCAGAACATCGAGAAGACAGGTATTACCCTTTCCGGTAACCAGTTCAGCTTCTTCGGTTTCCAGAGAAGAGGTATCGCTAAAGTTGCACTTGCTACTGACAACCTTGCAGAGGCAGTTAAGGGCGCAGGCATCATCGTTGTTGCTACAGTTGCTCTTGGACATGAGCCGATCTTCAAAGAGCTCATCCCGCTTCTTGAGGATGGACAGATTATCCACATCCTTCCGGATAACTGCGGTACATTCATCTTCCGTAAGCTGATGCGTGAAATGAACTGCACAAAGGACGTTGTTGTCGGCGCATGGTACACAGCACCGTACGGCATCCGTGTAGTCCGCCGCGGCGGCGTTGTCACAAACGAGTGCAAGGTTGAGGACCGTATCACAACAATCCGTGGTGCAGCTCTGCCGGCAAAAGACAACGACAGATTCATGGCTTCCGCATACTACATTCCGGCATTCGATGCAATCATCGACGCTGAGGGCGAAGTTACCATCTCCAAGAAGGGTGAAGAGTTCCATCATGGCTTCGTAGAGGGCAACACCGTTCTTGATATTAACCTTTCCAACGTTAACCCGGTTATCCATGTTCCGGGAACAGTCCTTGCTGTTTCTACAATGCAGAACTTCGATACCGTTCTTGGAAAGAACAAAGCTGACTACTCTCTGTATGCATTCGGCGCTTGCCCGGCAATCGCTGAGGTCCAGGCTAAGTTCTGGGAAGAGGAGAAAGCACTTGCAGCAGCTATGAAGGTTGGTCTGTGCACAGTTAACTATGAGGACTTCTTCTCTCGTACAACCATGTATGGTAAAGAGTACATGGGACCGGACTTCGCAGTACCGTACGAGGAGAACTACCAGAACTTCTGGGGTGACGGCCCGTTCGATCTTGAGAACCGTTACATCACGGAGGACGTTCCGGTTGGCTGCTACCTGATGAGCCAGCTTGGTAAGAAGTTCAACGTTCCGACACCGATCATCGACTCCATGATCCTGCTCGCTTCCACAATGCTGAAGAGAGATCTGGCAGGCGATTCCAAGTACACACTGGATTACCTTGAGATCGGACATATGACTCACGAGCAGCTTCTTGCTTACCTGAACGATGGTGTCTTCACACCGAAGGCTTGAGTAAGACCTTCTTAAATATTGGTTGTTGTTTTATCATAAAGATCCCGCGCGGTGTATGCCGCGCGGGATTCTTTGCAGTATCCGGGACGATGCGATATAATCAAATCGGAGTTTGTCGGGTACGCGCCTGTTTTACAGGATGCCATTTTCTACGCGGCTCAGGTGGAATTCGCCGCTTTAGAAAAGGCATCCTGATACAGGCGCGAGTTCTACAAACCCCAATTTACGGAACAGGAGAAAGCGATGCAGGGCAGTATCAATTACCAGAATTTAATAGGAATTCTTTCGGCGTGCGGCATCGGTGCGATGATCGTATCTGCGGATGAGCAGATTCTGACGGTGAATGCAGCGGGGGACCGGATTCTGCACGGTGACAAAAAGCTGAACGGGAAATATCTGTCGGACACCTCTGTTCCGTCCTGTGTGCGCGAGTTGTGTGCGGAGCAGGCAGCTTCCGGAAGTTTGTATCATGGAGGAAGCGGCCGTCATCCGGGAAGTGTTCATCCGGGAAATGTTCAGCCGGGAAATGTTCATACGGGAAGAGTAGAACACGATACTTCAGGAATGAACCGGAATTCTGCGCAGGAGAAGCACCTGATCTATGTGGATTTCGAGGAATATATCTGCCGGCATCCGATTCCGGAACCGGATGATCTTCCGGACGGCGCGCGGCTGATCGGATTCCGCAGCGCGAATGCGGAGTACCGGGCACGGGTCATGAACGCGGTTCTGGATAAGATCTCGGAAGGAATTGTGACCTGTGACAGTCAGGAGCGGCTTGTTTATTATAACGATGCGGCAGCCAAGGTGGATTCTGTTGTGCTGGAGAATGTGCGCGGCAGGAAGATCCGCGATGTCTATACGATGACGGACGGCAGTGATGTGATGCTTCCGCGCGTTATGAAGCAGCGGAGTCCTTCGCTGAATTACCGGCAGAAATATACGACATTTGCAGGGAAACATCAGGATGTCGTTGCCAATGCTTATCCGATCATTGTGAACGGTCAGCTTCTGGGTGCATTTAATGTTGTGGAAGACTGGAGTAAAATGGATGATCTCCACAAGCAGATCATTGATCTCCAGGAAAAACTGGTCAGCTACGGCGAGGGGACCAATCAGAAGCGGAGTGCACTTTCTGCGCGCTACACATTTGAGGATATTCTGCATCACAGTGCGGCGATGGAGCAGGTGATCGAGCAGTGCCGTCAGGTTGCGAAGACAGATTCGTCCGTTATGATTTACGGGGAGACCGGTACCGGAAAAGAGCTGTTTGCGCAGAGTATTCATAATGCCAGTGACCGCGCAAATGGGCCGTTTCTGGCGATCAACTGCGCGGCATTGCCGGAAAATCTTCTGGAGAGCCTGCTGTTCGGGTCGGTAAAAGGTGCCTATACAGGTGCGGAAAACCGGACGGGCCTTTTTGAACAGGCCAATCACGGCACGCTTCTGCTTGATGAGATCAATTCCATGAATATCAATCTGCAGGCAAAACTGCTGCGCGTTCTGCAGGAAGGGATTATCCGGAAGGTCGGCGGTTCACAGGAGATCGCGGTGGATGTCCGCGTGCTTTCAAATATCAATGTTCCGCCTTATGAGGCGATTGCGTCGAACCATCTGCGGCAGGACCTCTTCTACAGACTCGGTGTTGTAAACATCAATATTCCGCCCTTAAGGGAACGCCTGGAGGATATCCCGGCGATGATCTCATTTTTCATCGAGGAAAATAACCGTAAACTGGGCCGGAATGTGCAGGAGATGAATGCGGAGACACTTGAGATCTTTCAACAATACAGCTGGCCCGGCAATGTCCGCGAGCTGCAGCATGCAGTTGAGCATGCGATGATCATTATGCCGGAATATGCATTTCAGATCACGCGGGAATATATTCCGCAGCATCTGCTCGAGAGTGTGCGGGACCAGAATATGGCAGCTGCGCAGTACTACCCGCAAACAGGGGGGCAGCCCGGTGTAATGATGCCGAAAAATTATTCTGAGGCGGGCAGCTATCCGTATAGGGCACCTGACGGTGCTGCCGGAACGGAGGAGGGACGTCATCTCGGACGGCGTCTGCGAAGTATGGAAGAAGATGAGATCCGCGGTGCATTGCTTGAAACCAGAGGTAATATTTCGCGTGCGGCGAAACGTCTGGAGATCAGCCGGCAGAATCTGCAGTACCGTCTGAAACGGTATGGAATCGATCCGCGGGACTACAAATAACAGGAAATAAGAAAACCGGTTCGGGGCGCTGTTTCAAACGCGTCCGGACCGGTTTTTTCGGGGGCAATCATCCTGGTATGAGATGCGTTTCCTGCAAATCAGAGACTGCGATTTGCAGGGATCAGGCTGTTGCAAGTCTGGTATGGCGGGCTTCTCTGTATGCAGATGGAGAAACACCTTTATATTCTTTGAAGAGATTACAGAAACGGCTCGGTTCATAGCCGATTTCCTCGGCGATTTCATAAACTTTCTTGTCCGAGGATACAAGCAGATCCTCGGCATTTGCAATTTTTAACTGCAGTACATACTGTTTGGGCGACAACCCGGTTTCCTTTTTGAATTTCCGGGAAAAATGAAACTGACTCAGGTAAACACAGTCGGACATCATTTTCAGTGTTATTTTCTCATTGATGTGATCTTTTACGAAATCTTCAACGGTCTTAATATATTCAGGCATAGCGCGTTCCTCCTGTCTGTAATATGTGATCGCACCGTACATCGCAAGATTCCGCTACATGTCCATGCCGCATCTGATCTCTGATTATCTGGCAGGCGGCGACGTCACAGTCCGCCGGATCGGCGGTGTCGCAGCGCTGATGCCGAACGCAGTATGGCCGGCATCCCAGATCATGGGTGTTGCATACGTTATCCAGCAGCTGTTCGGAATCGACTATCGTATCGCGGTTATCGTCTGCGGCGCGATCTTCATTCTTTACACAACGACCGGTGGTGTCAAAGCCGTTATCTATGCAGATGCATTCCACGGCGTTATTCAGATGGTTCTTGCAGCATTCGTTATCTACTTCGGACTTCGTTCCTTCGGATGCAACTTCCCGGGACTGTTCGAGAAAGTAGCTTCCATTGATCCGCAGCACGCAAACTTCTTCAAGAATGGTCCGCTGACCAACCTGACCGGATTCCTGACCGGACTTGCAGGTGCAACATCCAACCCGATCTTCTGGAACCGTGCATTTGCAGCAAAAGACGTTGCAACCGCTAAGAAGGCATACGGCTTCACATTCTTCTGCAACATCATCATGGTATTCCTGATCCTGACCATCGGTATCTCCGCATGGACCATGAACCAGGAAGTTGGTGACCAGGCACTCGTATGGCTGATCGTTAACAAGATGCCGTCCTTCTGTTCAGTACTTCTGGGCGTCGGCGTACTTGCAGCCTGCCTCTCCTGCGCAGATACACACCTGAACTGTGCGGCAGCGAACATCGTAACTTACATTATGGACCCGCGCGGCGAGCTTCCGCCGGAAAAATCCGTTAAATACGGCTCCATCGCAACATTCTGCACTGGTGTATTCGCAATCTTCGCAGGACTGTTCGCAAACTTCATTTACCAGCTGGGTACATTCGGTTACACCATCTGCGGCGGCGTGCTGATTCCGGCATTCGTCATCGGCCTGATTTACCGTGACCGCAAGTCCGAGGCATTCCGCTCCAAACTGAGCGTCCATGCATTCAAGGTTGGTATGGGACTCGACGTTGTTGTCGGTCTGGCATTCGAGATCGTACCGTATCTCCATGGCCTCATGGGCGGCGGCGTTCTCCCGGCAATCGTAGTCACAGCACTCGGCATGATTATTTCCAACAAGTTCTTCTCAGATCAGACCTGGAAGTAATCTGAAATCAGATTAAAATCAGAAAAAATCAAAATCACAACCCTTTCACAAAACACGGAAGAGGGCCGCTGTTCGTCTGGTACATGGGACCGGCAGCGGTCCTCTTCTGTATGCAGGAGCTGCCTGGCATGGAGCTCCCGTTGGATCCGCGCTGCCGGATCTGCATGTCCCGATTGCACTGCCGGATCTGTATTTTCCGATCCGCGCTGGCGGATCCGGACTGCAAAGCGCAAAAACGTAAAAGTGCAAAAACGCAAAACTGCAAAAAGTAACTGCAAAAAAGTTTGCACTATTTTTGCGGGATTTTGCACCTGCAGAAGCAGAAGGTGCAAAAAAATGGAAAGTTATTTTGCAAAATCAGGCGGATACGGGATGAATTCCGGACTTTAAACAGTCAGTATTACCAAAAATATGCAGCAAAAATTGTGTGTTTTGACCAAAAAACGTGATTTTTTGCAAAGTTCACCCAAAAGCATGCAAACTGGCACGGGGTTTGCTCATATATAAAGCAAGAAGCAAAAACCGCGAAACTCCCGCAGGGAATACACGCGGCAATGCTGAAAACGTCCATAATCAAAGAACCTTAAATGAAATCCGGCAGGGGGAATTATTCAGACTTGAATGAATTGCCGGGAACGTCTAAAACAGCCAGGAGGTATTAAAATGGCAAAAGAGTACATGAAGAGAATCAATGCGCTGAGAGAAAATTATTTTTCACATCGGATCGAGATGGATATTCTTGACGCGTACTACGTAACACAGGGCTTCAAGGCTACAGAAGGCCAGCCGTGGGCAATTCAGAAAGCCACAGCTATGAAGACTGTTTATGAGAATAAGCCGATTTACATCCAGGACAACGAGCTGCTGGTCGGCGGTGTTGCATTCAAGCCGCGTGCAGGTATCCTGAATCCGGATTCCGCTTGCTCTGTTATCGAGAAAGAGCTTGACACCATCGCTACCCGTCCGTACGATCCGTTCTATCTCTCTGATGAGAACAAGAAGCTCTTCATGGAAGAAGTTGCTCCGTACTGGAGAGGAAAATGTATGCTGGACCGCTGGAATGCGATGATGCCTGACGATGTCAGAACCATGCGCGACGGCGGCATGCTCTACGTTGATAAGAAGTTCGTCCGCGGCTACGGCGAAAACACACCGGGCTGGAGAACCCTGCTTGCAAAGGGTGTCGGCGGCATCAAGAAAGAGGCAGAAGAGAAGCTTGCTGCACTCGACGATGCATGCGGCGAAGATACACTGAAGCAGATGATCTTCTACAAATCCCTGATCATCACAGCAGAAGGTATCATTGCACTGGCAAACCGCCACGCTGATCTCGCTGAGCAGATGGCTGCAGAGGAGAAGGATGAGACCCGTAAGGCTGAGCTCCTTAAGATCGCAGAAGTCAACAGATGGGTTCCGGAGAATCCGCCGCGCAACTTCTATGAGGCACTGCAGTGCATGCTGACCTATGAGTACTGCATCTTCATGGAGCAGAACGCTTCTTCCTACAACCTGGGCCGTATGGACCAGTATCTGATCGACTACTACAGAAAAGACCTTGCAGACGGCATTCTGACAGAAGATTCCGCACAGGAACTGATGGACTGCTTCTGGATCAAGATTGCAGAGATGGGTCTGTTCCAGGACGGCGAGTCTGCAGCATTCTCCGCAGGCTACAACATGACCGTTCAGGTATGCGCAGGCGGTATCGACAAATATGGCGACGACGCAGTCAATGAGCTGTCCTACATGACCATCCAGGCTACCATGGACACCGCTACCAAAGAGCCGAACATGACTGTCCGCTACAGCATCTCCAAGAACCCGGATTCCTTCCTGCGCAAGGCAGCAGAGTGCATCCGTATGGGACGTACCATGCCGGCAATCTACCACGATGACGCAGGTATCAAGATGCTTCTGAACAAGGGCATTCCGATGTCTCAGGCTTGGGACTGGACTCCGTGCGGATGCGTTGAGACCAACCTTGAGGGACGTCTGAAATCCTACACCGATATCGGTGAGATCTCCATGGGCGGCGTTGTCGACATGGTTATGACAAACGGTAAGAGCCGCAAGACCGGCGAGCAGGTCTCCATCCAGACCGGTGATCCGCGCGACTTCAAGACATTTGACGACTTCATGGCAGCAATTAAGAAGCAGATCGACTACTTCGTACATACCATGGCAACCATGAACTCCTACCTCGACTACCTCAGCGAGAACTACCGTCCGGTTCCGGCACTGTCTCTGACATATCCGAACTGCATGGTTACCGGCAAGGACTATGCAAACGGCGGCGCTGAATTCAACGTTGGCAACGGTATCAACATCATCGGCCAGGCTGATATCATCAACTCCGTAGCAGATGTGAAATATCTGGTATACGATGAGAAGAAGATCACCATGGACGAGCTCTGCAAGGCACTCGATGCAAACTTCGAGGGATACGAAGATATCCAGAAGATGTGCTGGGATGCTCCGAAGTACGGCAACGATGATCCGAAGGCTGACTTCTGCGCAGGCGAGATCTACAACTACCTGGTTGACCAGATTGAGCAGTATGATTCTCCGTTCGGCAAGCTGACAGCCGGTATGCTTCCGGTTTCCGGTAACGTTCCGATTGGTAAGAGTGTAGGCGCACTTCCGTCCGGCCGTTATGCATGGGCACCGCTGGCAGACGGTATCGGCGCTACAGGCGGAACCGATATCAACGGCGCAACTGCACTGCTGAAATCCATCAGCCACCTGCCGCACGCACGCTTCACACAGGGCACACAGATGAACCTGAAGATTGATCCGAAGCTGCTTGAGGGCGAGCAGGGTCTGAAGAACATGATGATCATGCTGAAGACACAGTGCTCACTGGACATCTACCACACCCAGTACAACATCGTTGATGCTGAGGTTCTGGCAGACGCACAGGTACATCCGGAGAACCACAAAGACCTTCTGGTCCGTGTTGCAGGCTACACTGCATTCTTCGTAGAGCTCGGCAAGGATATCCAGGACGATATCATTCAGCGTACTGAGATTGAGAAGTGGGCATAAAATTGCTATAATGACAGAGTATTTTCTGTCGGCAAAAAGTGTATGTGAGGTACGCCCCCGGCAGAAGCCGGGGGCGTTTCTATCGGAGTTTGTAGAATAATTATCAGGACAGCTGCAGAAGCGGAAAACTGCGGAGAATCAGCGCAGAGAAATCCAGCCAGGGAAGCTGAATCCGAAGGGAAAGTGGTCCCGGACCGGGAAGCTGAATCCGAAAAGAGAGCGTCTTCGGAGAACGCATACATAGCAGCGCTGAAAACCGGCAGATAAATAAAGGAGAAACATGCCATGAGACATGATGAATACGTCGGAAGAGATATGAAAGGAACCGTTCTGCGTCTGGAGAAGAGTTCCATCTACGACGGAGACGGTTTCCGCACAGTTGTATTTTTAAAAGGATGTCCCCTGCGCTGCCAGTGGTGTTCGACACCGGAAAGCCAGAAGCGCGACATTGAGTCCACGCTGGACGGTTCCATTACTTACGGAAAAATCATGACCGTCGAAGAAGTACTGGTCGAGGTGCGCAAGGACTCGATCTTCTACTTCCACTCCGGCGGCGGCATGACGCTGTCCGGCGGTGAGATCATGGCCCAGCACGAGTTCGTTCTCACACTGCTGCGGCGCGCGCGGTATGAGGCGATCGACACCTGTATCGAGACATCATTCTTTACAAAATGGGACATTGCGAAGCCGATATTCGAGACGGCAAATACAGTATTTACCGACCTGAAAATATTTGATGAAGAAAAACACATCAAGTATACAGGCGTCTCCAATAAGCCGATTCTGGAAAATATCAGAAACGCCGGAACACTCGGTGCAGATACAAAATACATTATCCGCACCCCGCTGATTCCGGGTGTTAATGATGCGGAAGAAGATCTGGAAAAGATCGGACAGTTCCTGTCCGAATTGCCGTATGTACATCACATTCAGCTGCTGCCGTACCACCGGCTCGGAACCGACACCTACCGGAAGCTGGGCAAGGAATATCTGCTCAAGGACGTCGAAGTGCCGCCGGCAGAGCATATGGAGTGGTGCCGGAATGTGATCAAGAGATATTACGACCATGTCATCTGATGATATCAGGGTCAAAAGCTCTGGCCACGCTGCAGACTTGTCTGTAAGTGTGGCCATGGGGTGTTGACCCGCCCTGACATGAGCATGAAGCGGCACATGTGCCGTGGGAATGCGAATGGCGGGAGGATTGCGTGAGTGCGAAGCACGGAGCAATCCGTGATATCATCAACAAAGATTTACAAACCATGTATTCATGAGGAGGAATAATCATGGAAAACAATACCAAGAGAAGACTGGTTGACGAAGCATACGAGTTGATGAAGGTCATGCATCTGGAGAAGATGACTGCGCAGGCAATCGCTGACCATGCGGGATGCACAGCTGATGTGGTCTTTAAATATTTTCCGAATCTGGAGCAGCTGATCCGTGTCGCTGCCATCCGGATTCTTGACTCTTATTCACAGGACAGCCAGGAAGCGATTGAATCCGCGAGCGATCCGCTTGATCTGGATGCGCGGCTCTGGACAATCTTCCTGCCGTATACCTTCCAGTATCTGGATGTCTTTGAACATCTCTTCTGGATCTGGGACCGCGAGGATGTCCGTGAGGCATATGATGTATATTATTCCCTGTATCCTGAAAAGCGGGAAACGATCAACGAAGGCTATACAGATGTATTCCTCGGAACAGACCTTCGCGCGAGAAGCGTGGAAATCCTGAAGCGTGCGGCGGATGAAGGCCTGATTTTACCGCAGGATATTCAGGTCATGGCAAACTTAAGTGTGGGTCTTCTTCATACGATGATTAATACCTACAGAGGTGTTTACCGCTCATCGGCCATGCCGTATGCAGTGTCAACAGAGTTCCTGACAGCATTGCGGTCACTGCATGACCACTACAGACTGAAATAAAAATCATTCGGATCAGGAACCTTTTGACTCACTTTGGAAGATGCAGGAGTATTGATATGAATCAGGCGCTAGATATTATGATGGTCCACGAGTGCAGTGGAGAGCATTTTCACGATTATCCGCAGATCATGGTACCGCTGAATGAATCGATGCAGATCATGATCGGCAGTATGCAGTATGATGTGACGCCGCAGGAACTGTGTTTTGTTCCGACGGGCATGCAGCACCAATGCAATTTCAACGGCAGGATGCTTGTCATCAATCTTTCTGACCAGCTGCCTGAGAGCGGTGAAGTTGTCATGATTTCCAGTCCGCTGATCGTTCCCATGCGCGGGCAGATTGTCCAGCTGGTGGAACTGATTCAGGCGGAACTGAAGCAGAATCCGGACAGCACGGCGATCCGTCATCTGTATAAATATCTCTATGCAAAGATCATGGAGAACTGCGCTGCGCCGTCAATCCGCTATATCAATGATTATTACCAGCTGCCGATTACCGTTGACCAGCTGGCAAACATTGAAAACTATAATGTCACATATTACTGTGACTGGTTTAAACAGAAAACCGGACTCTCACCGAGTATTTATCTGCGCAACACGCGGATCCTGCATGCGAAGGAACTGCTGACAACGACCAATTACAGTGTCATGGAGATCGCTGTCATGGTCGGCTACAGCGGCAACTCAACATTTACACGCGCATTCCATAACGTTACCGGTATGACCCCGAAGGCATACCGTGACTGTGCCTGTTTTAAACAGCCGCAGGCTGCCCCGGGCGGAACACCCGGCGGCGTCAGCTGAGACGGCCATATCATCATATAATTTTGACGTAAAATTCCCGGCAGGATTCTGTATCTTCAGATTCCGGCCGGGAATTTTGGGCTCTGATTTGTCAGACTTTCTTTTTTAAAATCGGAAGCTGACTTGTTGTTTATTGCCGGTTAAAGAGGCTGGCTGTGTTTATTATAATCATTATGCAACCTTCCCCAGTGTCTCTGCAATCAGACCGCCGTCCCGCACATCAATGCGGATCGTGTCACCTTCGTGGACGCCGCCGCCCAGAATCAGCCGTGCTGACAGGGTCTCGACATTCTTCTGGATATAACGCTTCAGCGGGCGGGCACCATAGACAGGATCATAGCCGGCGTCGATGATGAAATTCTTCGCCTCCTGTGAGAGGGCGATGGTCAGGCGCTGATCGGCCAGTCTGCGGTTCAGGTCATTGATCTGCAGATCGACAATGCTGCCGATGTTATCCTTGGTCAGCGGCTTGAACATGATAATCTCATCCAGACGGTTCAGGAATTCCGGACGGAAATGCGCCCGCAGGTCCTGCTGTACCATGTTCTGTGCATTCTCACTGATCGTTCCGTCTGCCTGGATGCCGTCCAGCAAATACTGGGAGCCGATGTTGGATGTCATGATCAGAATCGTGTTTTTGAAATCAACGGTTCTGCCCTGAGAATCCGTAATGCGGCCGTCATCGAGTACCTGCAGCAGGACATTGAAGACGTCCGGATGCGCCTTCTCAATCTCGTCAAACAGGACAACGGAGTACGGTTTCCGCCGGACTGCCTCAGAGAGCTGGCCGCCTTCCTCATAGCCTACATATCCGGGAGGTGCGCCGATCAGACGCGATACGGAGAATTTCTCCATATACTCACTCATATCGATTCGCACCATGTTGTTCTCGTCGTCAAACATGCGCTCAGCCAGCGTCTTGGCCAGCTCGGTCTTGCCGACACCGGTCGGTCCGAGAAACAGGAAGGAACCGATCGGCTTTGTCGGATCCTTGATGCCTGCCTTCGAGCGGATGATTGCGTCCGTCACGCGGCTGACAGCCTCGTCCTGCCCGACAACACGCCGGTGCAGATCATCCTCCAGATGCAGGATTTTCGCTTTCTCACCCTCGGTCAGTTTTGCGACCGGGATGCCGGTCCAGCGGGAAATGATCCGGGCGATCTCGTCGTCCGTGACACTCTCGTGAACCAGAGAGAGATCGCGGTTCTTCATCGCGGTTTCTTCTGCTTCCAGCTCCGCGCGCAGCTTCGGCAGTTCGCCGTACTGCAGCTCAGCTGCCCTGTTCAGATCATAATCGCGCTGCGCAGCTTCGATCTGCTTGTTGATGTCCTCAATCTGCTCGCGCAGCTTCGAGACGCGGTCGACGGCAGTCTTTTCATTTTCCCACTGCGCTTTCTGAGCATTGAACTGATCCTTCAGTTCTGCGAGATCCTTCTCCAGCTCTTCCAGACGCTCCCGGCTCAGCGCATCCGTTTCTTTCTTCAGCGCGGCTTCCTCGATCTGCATCTGCATAATCCGGCGGTTCATCTCATCCAGTTCAACCGGAAGCGAATCCATTTCTGTCTTAATCTGCGCGCAGGCCTCATCCACCAGATCGATTGCCTTGTCCGGCAGGAACCGGTCCGTAATGTAGCGGTCGGAGAGTGTGGCAGCAGCCACCAGCGCACCGTCTGTGATTTTTACCTTATGATATACCTCATAACGTTCTTTCAGACCGCGGAGGATGGAAATGGTATCCTCCACCGTCGGCTCGTCAACCATGACGTGTTGGAAACGACGCTCCAGCGCCGCGTCTTTCTCGATGTATTTCCGGTACTCATCCAGCGTGGTCGCACCGATGCAGTGCAGCTCGCCGCGGGCCAGCATCGGCTTGAGCATATTGCCGGCGTCCATGGCGCCGTCTGTCTTGCCGGCACCGACGATCAGATGCAGCTCGTCGATAAAAAGAATAATCCGTCCCTCGCTCTTGCGGACTTCCTCAAGAACCGCTTTCAGACGCTCCTCAAATTCGCCGCGGTATTTCGCACCGGCCACCAGCGCACCCATATCCAGCGAGAAGATGGTTTTATCCTTCAGGCCTTCCGGCACATCGCCGCGCACAATACGCTGCGCGAGGCCTTCCACGACAGCAGTTTTGCCGACGCCGGGCTCACCGATCAGAACCGGGTTGTTTTTCGTCTTTCGCGAAAGAATCCGGATGACATTGCGGATCTCGCTGTCACGGCCGATGACCGGATCCAGCTTCTGATCCCGCGCCTTCTCGACAAGGTCCTGTCCGTATTTATTCAGGGTGTCATAGGTGGCCTCCGGATTGTCGGTTGTCACCTTCTGGTTGCCCCGCACGGTGGAGAGCGCCTGCAGAAAACGCTCCCGGGTAATGCCGTATTCGCCGAGCAGCTTTTTCATGGACGGACTCGGGTTGCGCAGCATGGACAAAAACAGATGCTCAACGGAGACATACTCGTCGCCCATTGCCTTCGCCTCATCCTCTGCGAGCGTCAGAACCTTGTTCAGATACTGTCCGATGTACGGATTGCCGCCCTGAACCTTCGGCTTCTTATTTATTTCCTGATCAAGACGATCCAGAAAATGTTCCTTGTTGATCTCCATTTTCTCGATCATTTTCAGGATCAGACTGTCGTCCTGGTGGAGGAGATTATAGAGCAGATGTTCCTGTTCGATCTCCTGATTGCCGAATTCATAGGCGGTCTTTTCCAGATCCTGAATGGACTGGATGGATTTCTGCGTAAATTTCTGGATGTTCATGATGTCACCTCTTTTCATTTTGTGATTGTAAAATGTAATCAGACAGCAGACGGACACTGAACCGGGACAGTAATATCCGTGTTCTGACCGGCAGTGCCGCATGAAGAATGCCCCGCCGGGAAAGGCAAGGCATGTCTTTTGTTCCTGTCTGAGGCTACTATAGCACGAATTGTTAGCAGAGTCAAGAGGTGAGTGCTAACGCAATGTTCATTATGCTTTTGCGAGATTATGAAAACAGAAACGCAGTGCGGAATCAGCGGCAAAACAACATTTTTTTATAAAGAAATAGAAGAATCGCATATCCGCAAGAGTTTGTCGCAACAACTGGTTAGCTCCAACTATTGACTTTTAGGTTAGTTATGCTAAAATAACTTCTGCAATTAGTTATATTAAACTATCTATGCGCTAAATAGCTTAGGAGGTACGATATGATGCCGATCACAATGGCAAATCCGGGCGAGACAGTACAGGTGAAGCGGATTATCGGAAAAGATGAGACACACCGTCATCTGAATGAACTCGGGATGATTGAGGGAATTAACGTTACGGTTGTACAGAACAACGGCGGCAATATGATCCTGCAGGTTAAGAGCGGCCGGATCGCGCTGGATGAAAAACTCGCAAGAAGAGTACAGTTCTGATATTGAGGAAGATTTATATAGAAATGAGGGAGGAAGAATCATGAAAACACTCAAAGATGTCAGTGTCGGCGGTACCTGCAAAGTGGTAAAGCTGCACGGCGAAGGACCGGTCAAGCGCCGGATCATGGACATGGGCATTACAAAAGGGACAGAGATCTTTGTCCGCAAGGTTGCCCCGCTCGGCGATCCGATGGAGCTGAATGTGCGCGGCTACGAACTGTCCGTGCGCAAGGGTGATGCGGAACTGATTGAGGTGGAATAAATAAGAAACGCCTGAAGCAGAAGAATCCAGCAGGAAAACAGCTGGATTTAAAAAAGCATCTGAAATAATGAGTGAAAGCATTTAAGATCTATGCAGTAAAAATGAGGGAGGAATGACATGAGTGTCAAAATTGCACTGGCCGGCAACCCGAACTGCGGTAAGACAACCCTGTTCAACAGTCTGACCGGCTCCAACCAGTACGTCGGCAACTGGCCGGGCGTTACGGTTGAAAAGAAGGAAGGTAAACTCAAAGGACATAAGGATGTAATCATCCAGGACCTGCCGGGAATCTATTCCCTTTCTCCGTATACGCTGGAGGAAGTGGTATCCCGTCAGTATCTGGTCAATGAGAAGCCGGATGCGATCCTGAATATCGTGGACGGCACGAACATTGAGCGTAACCTGTACCTGACAACGCAGCTGCTCGAGCTCGGTATTCCGACAGTTGTCGCCATCAACATGATGGATATCGTCCGCAAGAACGGCGATACGATCGATTTTAAGGCACTGGAGAAAGAGCTGGGCTGCAAGGTTCTGGAAATGAGCGCGCTGAAGGGCGACGGCACACAGAATGTTGCCAATGCAGTCGTCGCAGCAGCGGCAAGCAGCATGAAGGGTGAGCGCCCGCATGTTTTCGAGGGAAGTGTTGAGCACTGCATCGCACACATCGAAGAGTCGATCGAGAATATGATCGAGGACAAGCGCTATCTTCGCTGGTTTGCGATCAAGGTCTTCGAGAACGACGAGAAGGTCATGGAAGATCTGAAATTCGCGCCGGCAGTTCTGGAAGAGATCCGGGGTCATATTGCGGACTGTGAAAATGAGCTGGATGATGATGCGGAATCTATCGTCACAAATGAGCGCTACAATTATATCAGCAAGGTCTGCAAAAAAGCAGTCCGGAAAAAACTGGCAGAGCACAGCCTCTCAACATCTGATAAAATCGATAAAATTGTCACCAACCGCGTGCTCGGTCTTCCGATTTTCGCAGTTGTCATGTTCCTGATCTATGCGATCGCGATGGGCGGCTGGAAGGTTTCCATCGGTACCGCAGCAACGGATTTTGCAAATGATGTCATCTTCGGCGAGTGGGTGCCGGGATTCTTCGACAGCCTGCTCGGCGCACTGCATGTCGCAGAAGGCACTGCACTGTACGGCCTGATTCAGGACGGTATTGTGGCAGGTGTCGGCGCAGTTCTCGGATTCGTTCCGCAGATGCTCGTCCTGTTCCTGCTGCTGGCAATCCTTGAGGATATCGGCTACATGGCACGTGTCGCATTTGTCATGGACCGTATTTTCCGTCAGTTCGG
>JAFUCM010000051.1 GCA_017459675.1 Eubacterium sp. | reverse complement strand
CGTCGCCTATAACAGAGAGGCTTCAGGATGATTGTAAGGTTACTGTGTTATTTCTTACGTTATTATTATCAGTTAAAGTATATGGTTACAGATGATGGGTTCAAAAAATCCACCAGAACAGGTTTGTGTATGATATCAAAAACTTTAGCGGCGGAAGTTCGGTTTCATGCCGCCATTTTTCCCTTGAAAGATAACCGGCGCATTCTCGTGACTTGAGTTATGTGGTTCACAGATCTTACCCACAAGTATAAGGAAGTAATAAATGTATCCAACAATTGACAAAGTGAAGACAGGACAAAACTTAAAAATACTCCTACAGGAACGTGGAATAACAGTAAAAGATGTGCAGGATTATCTCGGGCTGGCATGCGTTCAAGGAATATACCACTGGCTTGATGGACGAAGCCTGCCCACAGTCGATAATCTGTATGCACTCAGTGAATTGCTTCTCGTGCCGGTAGATCATTTACTTGTTGGAAATCGCATCTTTTCTGATGATTTAAAGCAGCATTCGACAGGATTAAGACTTCATTTATATCATTGTGCCTTGCATGGAACTGAGGCAGCATGAGATATATCATTGATACTTTAGACAGCTGAGGAGGATCGTTGCTTATAAAGAATGAGGTGCGTTTCATGAGTGAAAATAAAAATTTGGGAACGTATAACCAAAGAGACATTGATGGCTCCATTCAGGGGAACGCCGGAAAATCCATTCACAAAAATTCCGGAGACATCATCCTCCGGGATCCGCAGGAAGCATACAAGACCGGCATCGGGCCATATACAGTGGAGGATTATTATGCGCTGCGGGGTGAGCGGCGTGTGGAACTGATCGACGGCTGGATCTATGATATGGCGAATCCGGGTTTCACGCACCAGCGGATCTATTTCCTGGTTGCGATGCAGCTGGAGAACTGTATCAGGGAGCATGCAAAGGATTGTGTAATGATACCGGATTTCGGGATCCGGCTGGACCGGGATGATAAAACTATGGTGGAACCGGACATAGTTGTGCTATGCGATTCTTCATCGCTGAACAACAGATATTATGACGGTGCACCGGATCTGGCTGTTGAGGTTTTGTCACCTTCCACCCGGGCGTATGATCTGCTGCGGAAGCGGTATAAGTATCAGAATGCAGGCGTGAGAGAGTACTGGGTCATTGATCCGCAAAAGCAGGAAGTACTGGTATTTGATTTTGCCGGTGGTACGGAAGATAAGCCGGAGATCTATCCGTTCGGTGGGAAGATTGCGGTCCGGATTTCGGAAGGAATCTGCGAGATTGACACGGCGGAATTTCCCGAGGTGGTCCGGATGGTGGAGGGCTGAAGTGATTTCCGATCGATTGATTTCTGTTCTGCGTGTGAAGGGGATCTTGGATGTTTTTTTGCGCCTGATATGTTATCATAATATAATATAGCGATACATATACGTTGATATCGGGAGAGAATCATGGGAGTTTATCTGAACCCGGGAAACAGCGGATTTGCCGCAGTACGGAAAAGTGAATACATTGACAAAAGCGGACTGATTGCACTGATTAATAACACAATCGGAACAGCTTATAAATTGACCTGTGTCAGCAGACCAAGAAGATTTGGTAAGTCGTTTGCGGCAAAGATGCTTTGCGCGTACTATGATGGCAGTTGTGATTCCACAGCTCTGTTTGATGACCTTGCGATAGCAACGGATGCTGATCTTGCGGTTCATTACAGGGAGCATCTGAATCAGTACCATGTTATTTATCTGGATATGACCGGTATTCTGACAGCATGCAATGCAGAGAATCTTCCGGCATTTATCACAGAGTGTGTCGGGCAGGAACTTAGAGACGAAATGCCCGATTTACAGAAGAATCCTGCGCTTTATGCAATGATGGCAGCCTTTGCAGAGAAGACAGGCCGGCAGTTCATTATGATTATTGATGAATGGGATGCGCCGGTAAGGGAGCATCCGGAGATGGAGCAGGATTATCTGCGGTTTTTACGTTCGTTATTCAAGAACAGCGGTGTGACGGACAAAATATTTGCTGCTGTTTACATGACCGGAATTCTCCCGATTAAGAAAGACGGATCGCAGTCTGCAATTTCGGACTTCAGGGAATACACAATGGTAAAACCCAGAATGTATGCACCGTTTGTCGGCTTCTCAGAGGAAGAAGTGCGTCTGATTTGTGAACAGTACGGGGTTGGATTTTCAGAAATGAAGAGCTGGTATGATGGATATGGATTCACGGAGGCTCCTTCTGTCTATAATCCGAATTCTGTTATGGAAGCGGCCCGGAACAAAGAATTTGCCTCGTATTGGACAGAAACTTCTGCCGCATCAAGTCTTTTATCTTTCATAAGCATGGATCAGGATGGACTGGCAAAGACGATCACGGAATTGATCGGAGGGATTCCTGTTCATGTGGATTCGCTCGGTTTTGCGAATGATCTGCGGACGTTCAGAAACAGAGATGATGTGCTTACACTGCTGATTCATCTTGGGTATCTGGCTTATGATGAAGTAGAGGAAACGGCACGGATTCCGAATGAGGAGATTCGACTGGAGTTTTCAAGGGCTGTCAGAGAGGTTAAGAATAGTGAGACGATTCAGCGTGTTCGTGAAAGTGATCAGCTGATTCTGGATACAGTAAACGGAAATGCGGATGCTGTAGCAGCGCAGATAGAAAAGATTCATCGTGAGGAAACATCGCCACTGTTTTATAACAATGAACAGGCTCTGCGTTCTGTGATAAAACTGGCATATTTCAGCTACAAAGACTATTTTATAAAATTTGAGGAGCTGCCTTCCGGACGTGGATATGCAGATTTAATCTACTTTCCCAAAAAACGCACGGGAATGCCGGCTTTGCTCATTGAATTAAAATGGGATCAGAATGTGAAAAGTGCGATAGATCAGATCCGGCAGAAGCAGTATCCGACTGT
>JAFUCM010000022.1 GCA_017459675.1 Eubacterium sp. | reverse complement strand
CACCTCCTTTGAATTGATGCTTCAAGTATAAAATACTATGCCGAAGAATCTATAATTATCGAAGAATTTTCAGGCAAAGCCGAAAAACTTCGGCATAGTTTTTTCTTCGGCATAGTCAGAATTATGCCGAATTCAGGATAATTCTGATCATGGTTTAGAGTTATATAGCCTTGATATTGATGGATATGTATTTCAGAATTGTGAGAAATTACAGGCTATTCAGTTTTCAAAAAACATAAAATCGCTGGGTGACGAGGTGTTTTCTGGTTGTACAAATCTTAAAACGATAGTATTGCCGGATGAGTTGCTTCGCATTGGATCGCGATTTATCAAAGGAACAGGAATATCAGAAATAGTTATTCCGAAAAACCTTGCTGAGGTTGGCGGGGATGTATTTGGAGGAGCAATCAGTCTGGAAAAGGTGCAGTTTGCAGAAGGAATAAAAGAAATACCTTATGCAATGATGGCATCATACTCTTCTGTAAATTATATAAAAGAAATAATTCTGCCGGAAAGTCTTGAAACGATCGGAGCCGATGCTTTTTATGGGTGTAAGTATCTGGCCACAGTGACAATTCCGCAAAATGTCAATACAATTGGTTCTCAGGCTTTTATGGGATGTACAGGATTGACATCCGTACTGTTGACTGAGAATGACAGTATCATTAGAACAGATGAGGGAGATGAGCTATTTTCACTTCGCATTGAAGATAATGCATTTTACGGTTGCAGCACTTTGACAGAAATAAACCTGACACAGAATGTAAAGTATATTGGTAGTCATGCATTTGCCAATACTGCGCTTTCTTCTATTGAACTTCCTCAATATCTGAATGATATTGGCCAAGGGTTTGTTTCGGGAACTGCAATTAAATCATTAACAATTCCAGATTCGGTTGTTTATGCGGGTCAGGCACTTGATGGTGCAACACAGCTGACCAGTCTTACATTTGCTGACACCATGCTGAACATACCGGATTATATTGGATACAACAATGAGAGCAAAAGCCATTTAGCCGAAGTGACAATACCCGAGGGAACTTTGCGAATTGGTGATTATGCCTTCGCAAATTGCCTGTACCTTTCCACAATCGTAATTCCTGCATCTGTAGCTGAGATCGGTGAATATTCTTTTGAAAATACAAATGTAGTTTTGTATGTGGTGAAGAATTCATACGCTGAAAAATGGGCAATCGATCATGACATTGATTATCGTTATTCTAGCGTGGAACCATCAGAATCTTCGGATCAGGTTTTAGAAATATCGGGATGTTCTTATTATACAAATTCAGATGTGATGAGTGCTAACCGCCGAATCCCGATGTACATCCGATATAAAGTTAAAAAGGCGGAGCGTAAGGGTGTAAGTGACATGTCTATTTCGATTCGCTTGTCTTCTGCGCTAGATTTAGTTAGTGGTTCGGTGCTTGTAGATGACGAATTGACCAGTGATTATGATGTAAATGATCATATAATTACAATCCCTGTTGATGCATATGAAGGAAGTATACAGTTTATTGCCAAACCGGTCACTGCTGGCAAAATAGCTAGTTACGCGAATTTTAATTACTATACCAATACTGGAAGCAAATCCGAAATGGTAGGTTCATTATCTCTTAATGTTCCAACATTGACACTGGAAGCACCGTCTAAAACGAGTGTTCCGGCAATCGATATTAGTGGTATTGCAGGTGCAAAAGAGAAAATTAATCTCTACATAGATAACTCAAAAGTAAGCACTGTCACAGCAAGAAATGATGGTGCATACTCGACTTCTGTTACAATTCCAGGAACGCCTGTTAATGGAAAGAGTTATACGATTAAGGCAGAACAAAACTCCGATACAGACATTTTCACAACTGCAAAGGTTACATATTCAGAAAATACTCCTGTGCTGGCTGCGTTTGAATTGTATTATAATGAGCATTCTTCGCAAATGATAGATTTGCTTGCAAGTAAAGGTGCAGCGCAGACAATTTCGTATTTACCTGGAACTAGTTTGACGTTCAGAATTCTATTTGAGAATACTGATGCAATAAAGCGTGTTTTTGTAGGTAGCAGAAAAGGCAAGGAAACCAGGAAAATGGAAGCCCTGCCGACAGGTAAAACAGGTGAATATATTGCGTCAGGATATTTTGATGAGAATGATCATGATTACCTGCCAGGATCTGTCTATATCATGTATGAAACAAATGCAGAACTAACAGATACGGTTGGTGAGATAGGAATTCGGAACGACGAAGTCCTTTCTGATGATTGGAAAGATGCTGAATTTAACGAGGAGGTTTCTGACAGCGAAGCCGGTAATTATAGCGGATCTGTAACAAATAAGAATGGTGACACAGTTACATATGATATCCAGACAATGGATCCGGAAACAGCAGGCGAAGAACTGATAGGTCCTGATACGGGAACTATATCGTCTGCTAGTGATGTGATCAGTGTATTGAAGGATAAGGTCACTGCAGATCCTGATGTGGATGTAATTTCGTCGGATTCTGATTCTCTGGTTTATTACCAAAGCGATAATGCGATCCATTATGTGTTTACAGAAGATAATGGACGAAAGCTTGTTTCAGAAGTCATTAAGGGGCCTGGAAAAACAGTTGTAAAGGAACTGTTTAAAAACGTATTTGGTTTTTCATCAGCGGGAGCAGATGGTGTTGCAACTGGAATTGCAGGTGTTGCTAATGCGATCTATGTTGGTCATAACACATATGTAGATATTACAAGAGCCAGAGATCAGATTAATTCCAATAAGAATCTTACAGCGGCGCAGAGAACGGCAGCGCTTGAAAAACTGGACAGGATGGAAAAAGCGAATGCTGCCTTAAGTGCTATCCGACTGATCAATACAGGAATAAAGGTGGGGTTAACAGTAACAGGGCATCCCGTTGCAGCAGCATTATTTGGTGTAGTAAGTAATATGTTTGAGAGTATTTCTCAAAGCTACATAGATAAAGCAATAGAATATGCTCAGGATGGTATTGTTTATGATCTAAGATGGCTGATTGACCCAAGTGGCTATGTATACGAGGCTGTCACAGATAATTATATATCTGGAGCTAAGGCGACAGCCTGGTTTAAAGAAACTGATGATTCAGAACCGATTATCTGGAATGCTGCAGAGGATGGTCAGCAAAATCCATTGTACACTGATGAAGCAGGAAGGTATGCCTGGGATACGCCGGAAGGTTTGTGGCAGGTAGTTATTGAAAAAGAAGGTTATGAGACATGGAAAAGTGAATGGCTCCCTGTTCCGCCGATTCAAAACAATGTAAATGCATCGCTTATTTCCACTGCGAACCCAAAAGTTGAATGGTGTCAGTTAACGAATGGACAACTTGAAATTCAATTTACACAGTTTATGAAACCAGATAGCATTGCGGGTATAAAGATATTTGATGCAGCCGGAAAAGAGATAAGTTACTCGATTGAATATGACAAGTCTCAAACCAATGAAGAAGGAGAATGCTTAGCGGATTATTACCAGTTAAAATTTACAGCAAACAGCATTAAAGAAGGAGAGCGTGCAACTGTTTCGATTCCTTCATCTCTGGAGAACTATCATGGTACAACAATTAAAGCAGATGAATTCAAAGTGCTTCGGCAAATTGAAAGATCGGTGACAGTCATGAAATCTACTTCTGTGGATTATGGGAAACAAATAACAGTGCCTGTGACTGTAAATAATGCTACAGAAGATACTGTAGTAAATGCTATATCGTCATCTGCAGCTATTATAAAAGTTGTTTCGGTAGAACATGATGAAGACAACATATGGAATATCAAGTTATTTGGAGCTATGCCAGGAAAAACAGATGTCATTGTGTCTCTCAACAACTCAATGATTTCTGATGTGATTGAAGTAGAAACCGTGAATAAAGGAACTGCAGAAGATGTAGTAGAAGTTCAAAGTATAAATATTGAAGGAGGAGTGGAGACGCTTAAAGTTGGCCAGACATTACAGCTTTCAGGAAAGATAATACCTGATAATGCAACTGATAAGACTATAATATGGTCATCAGATAATACGAATATTGCATTAGTTGGAAGCGATGGAACGGTCACTGCAATCAAAGAGGGAGAGGTTATTATTACTGCCAGAGCAATGGTGGGGAACGCAACGGATCAGTGCAGAATTCTGATTATTGAAGACAAAGAAGATCAGAAAAAAAATATTGAAAGTGCCGAAGTCATCGGTATAGTAGACAAAACGTATACAGGATCTCCGCTCACACAGTCATTTACAGTGAAAATGGGCTCAACCACATTAGCTGAAACAGATTATACGATTTCGTACTCAAATAACATCAATGTCGGAACAGCCACTTTGATAATTGAAGGCGTTGGAGATTATACAGGTTCTATTACAAAGACTTTTAATATTAATAAGCCGAATGCTCCATCGAGTCAAGAGGGTTCTGATGATCAAACTACTCCGAGTGGAAATATACAGCCTCAAATTAAAACAAACATCTCAACTGCAGTTGTGTATGGCATTACCACAAAAGTCTATACAGGTTCAGCATTGACATAATCTCCTATAGTAAAGGTTGGATCAGCGGTACTGAAAGAAAATACAGACTTCACCTTTTCTTATAGCAATAATATTAATGCAGGAACAGCGACAGTAAGGATCATCGGTAAGGGTAAATATACCGGAGTTAAGACAGCTGTCTTCACCATCAATAAAGCAGCTAACACATTGACTGTCAAGGCAAATGCTGTCAAGATCAAAGCAGCAAAACTGAAGACTAAGAAGCAGACAATCAAGGCAGCAAAGGCATTTAAAATTGCTGGAGCACAGGGTAATGTAACTTATAAAGTTAAAAAATATGATAACAAGGCAAAGAAAAAGATTAAAGTCTCAAAGACTGGTAAGATCACAGTAAAGAAAGGTCTGAAGAAGGGAACTTACAAGATTAAAGTAAATGTAACGGCAGCGGGCAATGCAAATTATATGCCGTTGACTAAAACTGTTACTGTGAAGATCAAAATCAAATAATGAGTGCGTGTTGAACAGTGGCCTGTGTCACTTTAAAAAAAAAAATTTCCAGCAGATCAGTTCTGCTGGAAATTTTTTTGATTATATTCATTTCCGTCGCTGTGCAGCGTGATGGTTCCGTCCGGATAGAGCCAGAAGGTTTCATCTGCATCCTTCGAAATATGTGCCCGTAGTTTAGAAGGAAGTCCGTTGACGCCGGTCTCGACTTCAAAGCCGACATAGGCGTGGTCGATCTTCTTCTCATTGTTGTCATAGAGGGTCATGTGCAACGCGCCGGACGACATCATCAGCGTCATGTCTACTGCATTGTCATCCATGCAGACCCAGGAGCCAAGGTAGGCGTCTACGCCGGTGCCGCCGCGCAGAGGTGTCTCGGAATTGAGATAAACGCCGCCGACGGTGACTTTCTTCTCGGTGTCGAACCAGCTCGTCTCGTTGACGGATACCGTGTAGTCATTGGACCAGCGAAGGGTGGCTGCAGTTCCGGCATCAGTGCCGGAGTCGACGATCAGCTGCGTGTTGTCAGTCTTTGCCTGATAGGTCTCGCTGAAGTCTTTGCCTTTCGAATCTTTTGCGTGGAAGGTTACTTCATAGGTGCCGTCTTCTTCGGCTTTCGCGATTTCCATCCAGTTTTCATGGGCCTTCTCGGTATAGATTCCGATGATCCGCTCTTCGATCGGGAGATCGGTTGTCTCCGGAAAATCATAACTGTTTGCCGGGGCGGTTCCTGTGGCAGGGTCTGCCGCTGTGCCGGCAGCTGCTGTGCCGGAGGCCGCGGAGGCATCTGCGTTCTGTGCGTCTGCGCCGGCATCATTTGTTCCGGCGGAAGCTTCTGCTGCAGCTTCTGCAGCTGCGGCCGCCTTCCGTGCAGCGCGCTGTTCCTGTGTGTGCATGACGAGGAAAACCAGGCCGGTTACCAGTGCCGCCAACAGCAGCAGGGCAAATGCGATGCCGACGCGTGTGCGGCGTTTTCTGGCTTTGCGGCGTTTTTCGATCCGCGCCTGTTTCTCCTGTTCTTTGCGTGCCTCTTCTTCGGGATCGGGCATCGGTTCGATAACCGGCCGCTGCTGCAGATCCTGCTGAATCATCTGAAGCAGGCCTTTCGGCGGTTCTTTCGCGGCGGTCAGTTCTTCATGTTTGTGGAACAGGAAGACCATGAAGGAGACGGCATTGCGCGTCTTAAATCCATAGAGATTGACGTCATTTTGTTCCAGCACGCGCACGCGCGCCTTGATTTTCCATTTGCTGTAATTCAGACGGCTCCGGACAGTATCCTCGGAGATGCCCAGTTCCCGCGCGATCTCATTGATGCTCTTCCGTTCGTAGTAATAGAGAACCGTGCAGAGTCGCTGGTCATCCGGGAGTTCCCGCATCAGGTCAAGCAGGAGCGCTGCGGCAACCCGTTCTTCCATTTCGATTTCCGGTATTTCTGCCGGATACTCGTCATCGAATTCCTGCGGCTCGGTGTGATCGATCGTCAGCCGTGAGAAGAGTGACTGGGACCGTTTCCGAAGCCAGAGCGTCGCGCGGGTGTAGGCTGTGAGATACATCCACTGGGTGAGCTCGGCAGGATCACGCAGCATGCGCAGGCCCTCGATTCCCGAGACGTAGGTCTCCCGCAGAAGGTCGCGGGTGACATTGCCGTCCTGGACGAGCGCCCGTATGATGCAGTAGACCCTGGTATAGGTCTGTGCGAAGATGGCAGAAACTGCATCCGGTTCGTGCATGGCCGCCTGATTAATCAGTTTCTGTGTGATTTCAGTCTGTTTCTGCTGCATAAGTTATTTCCCCGTTTATAATCCCCCGGCCGGCTGAATGTGTGCCGCGGAGCGTTGTAAACACCAGCCGCAGGCTTTCAAGGTATCTACCGGCCTATATGTTGAATAGTATAGTGGAGAACACGCAAAATGTCGAATTATTTTTCTTTAGTTCTGCACACTATGGTGGCACTCGAAGCAGCCGAATGTGATGGGCAGGAATGTGTAGCCGTTTTCCAGCGCCCAGCGGATGGCATCTTCGATGCCGTCCTTGGTATATTCTTTCGTATCGTGGCAGAGCACAACCGAGATGGACTGCTGCTGAATGCCGTCGATGATATTCTGGGAAATCTGCTCCGGATCGGTGGTCTCATAGACGTCGCCGTCGTATGCGTTCCAGTCGTAGTAGTCGTATCCCTTTTTCTGTGCCTGGACGGTCAGGCGCGTCATGATGCCCTCATTGCCGGCGCTGACGGTGTTGGAACTGCCGCCCGGGAAGCGCATGATGTTGGTGCGGCTGCCGGTCTGCTGTTCAATGATGTCATTCATGGCATCGAAATCTTCCCAGAATGCATCTTCGTCAGCGTAGATTTTGTCGTAGTCATGTGTCAGCGAGTGTACGCCGACGGTGTGTCCCTCTTCAGCCTCGCGGCCGATCAGCTCCGGATGACTGCCGAGTCCCGTGACAAAGAAGGTGGCCTTGACGTTGTATTTCGCGAGAATGTCCAGAAGCTCTGCCGTGTATTCACCGGGGCCGTCGTCAAATGTGAGGAAGACGATCTTTTCGCCGTTGACGGCAAGGGACGGATCATTTTTCGGCAGCGGTTTTACCGTGACGGTGCGCTCTGCTGTCGACTTGTTCCCGTGGGCGTCCTCACTCGTGTATTTTAAGGTATAGGTGCCTTCCTTATAATTGTCGACTTTTCCCTCTACTTTGACTTTGGCGGTGATATCGCCGTCCAGATCATCTACGGAGGTGAAAGAATCCTTCCAGTCGTCGCCCACGATGATTTCCAGCGGCACATCGTCCTTCAGCGTCAGGACCGGCGCGGTGCGGTCATCGTAGACAATGGCGCGGTCCGCCGTGGCCTTGTTGCCGGCGGCATCGCTGACGGTGTAGATGACGTGGCCGTCTTTTTCTTCGCTGGTCACCTGTGCGGTCAGGTCGCCGTCGTGGTTATCGGAGGCGGTGAATCCTTCTTCTTTATAAGGCTGTCCCGGAAGGGTGTAGGCATCCGGATCCGTCGTCAGCGTGATTTCCGGCGGCACCGTGTCCACGACGTGTACAAAGCGCATGGCGCCTGCTTTCAGGTCTTCATATTCGGCGGAATACTGAATCATGTAGGTGCCGGGCTCGACCGGTTCTTCATCCATCTTTGTAGAAACCGGAACATCCGGCTGGTCATTTGAATGAATGACACTGCCCTGATAAGATGCAGATGCACCCGGATCTTCAAAAGGCGTTCCGTATTCCAGAACGACCACCGGATCGCCATTCAGTGTCACGTCCAGCGTGTAGACATTTTTGCTGCGCAGCGCCGCATAGGTGATGAGGCCGGCGAGGACAAAGATGCCTGCGGCGGCAGCGATGATATATGCGGGCCGGATGGTTCTGCGTTTTCCGGCCGTGAACCGCTGCATGGTTTCCCGCAGAGCCGGCAGTTTCCGGCTACGGGTCTTCTCTGATGCCGTGGTATTCTGACGTAATACATTTTCGTCAGGAAGTACGGTATTCTGATGTGCAACGTTTTCGTCAGGAAGTACGGTATTCTGATGTGCAACGTTTTCGTCAGGAAGTGCGGCATTCTGACGTACAGCGTTTCCTTCAGGAAGTTTGTCGATCTCAGGATTGAGGTCGTCCGGATATACAATATCCAGTGGCTTTTCGGTTAACGTGACGGGTTCATCCTGGCTGCGGAATTTGCCGAAATTGGCGCGCTTTTTATCGCGCTGCCTTTTGTAATAACGGCTGCGCGATTCTTTCAGACGTTTGAAATAAGTAAGAACAGACAGAAAGACCTGCCGGACTGCGGCAAGCAAACTGCTGAGCAAATGCAAGAATTGTCTCATATTATTTAATCTCCCCAGACAGAGTATAGCACCGAGCGTTTCCGGTTGACAAGGTCAATCACTGCAATTACAATTTACAACGATCTGATGATTTTTTTGTGAAATATAGACATTCAGCAGCTGCTTTCCGGGAATAAGAGCGTTCTGTGAATACCGGAAATCGCTTCTGCAGGAGATGGAGTTTTGATGGCAAAGGAAAAGAAGGTTGTCAATTTTACAGAGGGAAAGATTGTAGGACCGCTGCTCAGGTTCGCGCTGCCGGTTATGTTCGCACTGTTTCTGCAGTCGATGTACGGCGCGGTGGACTTGTTTGTCGTGGGGCATTTTGCGGAATCGGCAGATGTCTCTGCCGTGTCGACAGGTTCACAGGTAATCCTGACGCTGAACAGCCTGATTATCGGTCTGTCCATGGGTATTACCATCGTGCTGGGGCAGCAGATCGGGCGCGGCGAGGCAGAGAAGGGCGGCGAGACGATCGGCAGCGGCATTGCAATGTTTGCAGTCGTCGGCCTGATCCTCACGGCCGCGATGGCCGCATTTGCGGCGCCGTTCGCCACGGCACTGCAGGCCCCGCCGGAGGCATTTGACCAGACTGTCGCCTATGTGCGGATCTGCGGTGCGGGCTGCATTGTTATCACGGCATACAATCTGATCGGCAGTATTTTCCGCGGCCTGGGAGATTCCGTCACGCCGCTGATCGCAGTGCTGATTGCCTGCGTGGTCAATATCGCCGGCGATCTGTTCCTGGTGGCTGGGCTTCACATGGGATCCGCCGGTGCGGCGATCGCGACCGTTGGCGCGCAGGCCGTCAGTGTGATTCTGTCGTTATTGATCATCAGCAGGAAACAGCTGCCATTTACATTTTCACGGCGGCAGATCCGCTTTAACCGGAAAATTATCAGTCATATATTCCGGCTGGGCGCACCGGTTGCACTGCAGGACACGCTGGTCGGATTTTCTTTCCTGTTTATCCTGGCAGTCATCAATTCCATCGGTCTGATTGCATCGGCGGGTGTCGGTGTCGCAGAGAAGGTCTGCGCATTTGTGATGCTGGTGCCGTCCGCATTCATGCAGTCCATGTCAGCCTTTGTCGCACAGAATGTGGGTGCAGGCAAATATCACCGCGCGCAGCGGTCGCTCCGGTACGGCATCATGGTCTCGCTGGCATTCGGCGTGCTGATGTTCTATCTGGTGTTCTTCCACGGCATGACACTCGGCGGGATTTTCTCCAAAGATACGGAGGTTGTCAGTGCCGGCGTCGAATATCTGAAGGCGTATGGAATTGACTGCCTGCTGACGGCATTCCTGTTCTGCTTTATCGGATTCTTCAATGGATTTGGCCTGACACGGTTTGTCATGGTTCAGGGACTCGTCGGTGCGTTTCTGATCCGTGTGCCCGGTTCCTTCCTGCTGTCGAAGGTTCAGCCGGTGAGCCTGTTCCGCATCGGACTGGCCATCCCGGCGTCCACTGTGGTGCAGATTATTCTGTGCTTCGTGTGTATGCATTGGCTGAAAAAACGATATGATTTCCGAAAGGAATGATTTCCGGTTTGCGCAGCACCATTTAATAAGATTTTCCGCATTTTTTTGCCGGCCTGCAATAAAGCAGGCCGGTTTTGCATTGCTATGACAGAACAGGAAGAGGAGGCAGCGTGGATGAATAGAACATTAAAAAAGATTTCAGTGTTCGTTGTCTGTGCGATGCTGCTGTTATCGGCGGTGCTGTGCGGCGGGTGTACGGCGGGAGATGATGCATTGGCGAATGGTACAGAACCGCTGACCGTTACCATTCTGAAAGTCGGCAAGGCGGATGCCATCATCATCCGGAACGGAGATCACACGGTTCTGATCGATGCGGGCGAGGAAGATGACGGCGAGGAAGTTACGGAATTTTTGCAGCAGCAGGGTGCGGACCGGATTGATCTGATGATCATCACACATTTTGATAAGGATCACGTCGGAGGCGCTGATACAGTCGCGGAGGAAATTGCCGTTGATCAGATCCTTCTGCCGGATTATGAAGGAACCAGTACCGAATATCTGGATTTCATGGAAACTGTCGAAGCCGGGGGGATTCCGGTCCGGCGCCTTGCGGAACCTTATCAGGTGACAATCGGAGATATGGATCTGCTGACAGAGCCGCCGCAATCCTATGATACAAATGGGGTTGAAGGGGAATTCGACAACAATTTTTCACTGATCACGACCATCACGCACGGTGAGAACCGTCTGCTGTTTACCGGCGATATCGAAAAGAGCCGGATCCGTGAATGGCTGGCAGGCGGGACCGTGCAGCCCTGTGATTTTCTGAAAGTGCCGCATCACGGGATTTATAACAGGGCGACAGAGGAGCTTGTCAAAGCGGTTCAGCCGAAATACGCGGTGATCTGTTCTTCGGAGAAGAATCCGGCTGAGACAAATACGCTGGAGACCCTGAAGGCGTACGGGGTGGATGTTCTGCAGACCAAAGACGGAGACATCACAGTGGTAAGTGACGGGAAGAAGATTACAATGCATCAGTAGAGGGCGTCAACATGATTCAGACAGTATTTAACCGCTATGAAAAGAAATATCTGATGCCGGAATCTGTTTATCTGCGGCTGCGGGAACGGCTGATCCCGTATATGAAGCCAAATGAATTCGGCGCGAGTACGATCTGTAATATTTACTATGATACGCCATCAAATGAGCTGATCCGCAGATCGATCGAAAAGCCGGTTTACAAGGAGAAACTGCGGCTTCGGAGTTACGGAATTCCGGCCCTGACCGATACCGTATTTCTGGAAATCAAGAAGAAATACATGCGGGTCGTCAACAAGCGGAGAATCCCGCTGCGCCTTTCAGATGCCTATGCATATGTGGAGCAGGGCGTGCGGCCGTCTGCAAACGGGCAGATTCTCCGGGAAATTGATTTTTTCCTGCAGCGGTATGATCTCAGACGCGCCATTTATCTGGCGTATGACCGGATTGCGCTGGAGGGACGGCAGGATGCCTCCTTCCGCGTGACATTTGACAGCCGAATCCGCTGCAGAAGAACGGCAGTTGCACTGGAGGCGGGGGATGCCGGCCGCATGCTCCTGCCGGAAGGATTTTATCTGATGGAAAGCAAGATCCAGGGCGCTGCGCCGGTCTGGTTTACGGATATTCTGACGGATCTGGCTGTGTATCCGGTCTCATTTTCCAAGTACGGAACCGCGTATAAACAGGAAACAGCGGACTGGCATGTGGAAAAACTGCTGTGTCACTGGAATGATAACTGGAAAGAGAGGAAGGCAGTATGCTGACAAGTTTATTTCATGCAGGAACATTTCATCTGGAATCGGTCGCAATTGCACTGGGGACCGCGATTGTACTGGGACTTCTGATTGCGGGAATCTACAGGGCCGTGAGCAGTTTTGCCGGCGGGTTTGCGGTGGTGCTGGCGCTGCTGCCGTTTCTGGTGGCCTCAGTCATTATGATTGTAAATGGAAATCTGGGGACATCGGTCGCCGTGCTCGGCGCATTCGGTCTGGTGCGTTTCCGGAGCGCACCCGGTTCCGCCAGAGAAATCGGATTTATCTTTTTTGCAATGGCGGTCGGCCTGGCATCCGGCATGGGATTTATCACGCTGGCCGCACTGATTGCCGCAGTCGGATGCGTGCTGATCTTCCTGCTGTTCCGGCTGGGATTTGAGCGGAATCTGTCAGAGGAGCGGACGCTCCGCGTGACCATCCCGGAGGACCTGAGCTATAACGGGATTTTTGATGACCTGTTTCAGCAATATACCCGGCGCCACGAGCTGCAGCGGGTGAAAACGACAAATATGGGAACAATGTATGAACTGACTTACCGGGTCATCATGCGCAATCCGTCGGAGGAAAAACCGTTTCTGGATGCTGTCCGGTGCAGAAACGGCAATCTGACGATATCACTGGGGCTTGTGGAACGTGAGCGGAATGAATTATAGTAGAACTATCACATGGGAGACGGATCTGCACATTGACGACGGACGGAAAATACCCGGACGCCAGGCGATCCGGAAGCTGTCGGGACGGCAGCAGAAACCGGCCGGAGGAAATCGGACAGGAGCAAAAGGTATGCTGGTATTTATGGCAGTAACAGACAGTGATGCGCACGTGCGGCGGCAGGAATCTGTCCAGATCGATGAGACACTGCTGCAGCGGATCGGCGCAGGCGAAAAGGAGGCATTTCTATCCCTGTATGAGCAGGTGAGCAATGCTGTCTTCGCGTATGCACTTTCACTGGTCAAAAACAGGGCAGATGCCGAAGATATCATGCAGGATACATTCCTGAAGATTCGCAGCGCAGCGCATCTGTACGAGCCGATGGGAAAACCGATGGCCTGGATTCTGACCATCACCCGCAACCTCTGCATGATGCATTTCCGCAAGGCAAAGCATATCGGCGATGAGAAACCGGAGGATCTGCAGATCAGCCTCGGAACTGACCGGATCAGGGAGACGGAGGACCGGATTGTTCTGGAAACAGCCTTTCGGATTCTCTCGGATGAGGAGCGGAAAATCATTATTCTGCACGCGGTTTCCGGCATGCGGCACCGGGAAATCGCAGATCTTATGGAAATGCCGCTCGCGACGGTGCTTTCAAAATACAACCGCGGACTGAAGAAGCTGAAAAAGGAACTGGAGGGGAAGGTATGAAGAAACAAGAATATGCGGAGATAGAAGCAAGGATCGCCGCGGCGGTTTCGGATCTCTCCGACAGAGCCGGAAATCAGGCAGCCGCAGGCGAAAGCAAAACGGACGGAGCGGGCGTACGGGAAGCAGATGCAGGCGTGATCAAAGCGGCTGAGGAACTCTGGGAGCAGCCGGTGGAACGGGCATCGGAAGATGCGTGGTATCTGGACGGGACCGGTGTGCAGCAGACGGTCCGGGCAGATCAAAAAGCTGCAGCACAGCAGGCAGTCCGGCCGGATCAAAAGGCTGAATCTGCGCAGCAGTTGACAGAAAAAGGCCGTACGGATGCCGGGACAGGCAGGCGCATTCCGCTGCGCCGCATCTGGAGCACCATGGCAGCAGCGGCTGCGGTGCTGGTATTTGTCATGTTTTACCACATCAATCTCCGGACAGATGCCGTGGTATTTCTGGATGTCAATCCGAGTGTCTCGCTGGAGATCAACAGCCGGGAAAAGGTTACACAGGCACTTGCCTGCAACCCGGACGGCGAGAAGATCCTGGCGGAAATGGATCTGCGGCGGACGGACGTGGACGTCGCGGTCAACGCGCTGATCGGCTCCATGATCCGGCACGGTTATCTGAGTGAGGTGCAGGATACGCTGCTGCTCTCCATAGATTGCACGAATGCGGAGAAGAAGGAGGCACTTCGCCAGCGGCTTTCGGGCGAGATCAGTGAAGAATTGATGGCGCTGCTCGGAAAATCATCGGTCTTTGAACAGGATGTCGATGTCGATGATGATCTGGAGGATCTGGCAGAAGCGTACGGCATAACACCGGGCAAAGCCGCGCTGATCATGAAACTGATCGGGCAGGATCCTTCTCTGGATTTCGGAAAGCTGGCCGGCATGCCGATGAATGTTCTCGCTGATTATCTGCGCAGCGCGGGCATCGACCTGCGTGATTACACCCGCTATCTTGGTGATGACTGGGATGACGACGATGATGATCCGGACGACGATGATGATCCGGACGACGATGATGATCCGGATGACGATGCGCATATCAGATCTGACGGCGCGAAACAGTCGCAGAGTACAGCAGGCACAGGCGGAAGCAGCCGGAAGAGCAGCACTTCATCGGGCAGCGGCAGTTCCGGAAGCGGGGCGGGCGCATCTTCCGGACAGAGCTCCGGTTCGGCACAGAAGAAGCAGAGTTCCGCAGCTGCCGGAGACCGGGACGATGATGACGATGATGACCGGGATGACGAGAACGACCGGGATGATGACATCGACGATGATGACAGAGATGACGACGATGTCAAAACCGTGACACAGAAAAGCACGGGAAGCAGTTCCGGAACACAGCAGAAGAGCAGTTCCGGGACGCAGCAGAAGAGCAGCGGCGGCAGTGGAACCGCATCGCAGAAGCAGAGTAGTACGCCTGCCGCACAGAAGCAGAGCAGTACGCCTGCCGCACAGAAGCAGAGCACGCCGGCGCCCGCGCCAAAACAGACGCAGCAGCGGGACGATGACGATGATGGCGATGACGGCGGCAGCGATGACCGGGATGACGACGATGATGATGACGATGACTGAACTGTCTGAGCCGGATTGCCGGTAATGCTGACGGAACAGCCGGGGCCGGTTTGCCGACAGTTAAGTTGTAATATCCCCTTTCCGGTGTTAAAATTATGCATATGGGAAACACCGGAAAGGAGCAGCATGTATCCGCTGATTTATGCTATGATTTTCATGGGCGCAGCGCTCATGGTTTACAATATCATACAGTATGCCCGGTTCATGAAGACAATGAAGTGGCTGCAGCATACATCCAGAGACAGATTTGCGCTCTATTTTCCGCTGGTTCTTCTGATTCTGTTTTTTGCGGGTTACCTGTTTGTAGGGATCCTCGGAAAACCGGATCTGGTAATCGGCGGAATTTTATTTGGCGGAAGTCTGTTTGTCCTGATCATCGTGCGGCTGCTGCATTTTGTTGTCGCGCGCGTGAACCGGGACGAAGAGCTGCAGGAGGCGCTTGATGCGGCACAGCGGGCAAGTCAGGCAAAGACGATTTTCCTGTCAAATATGTCCCATGATATCCGGACACCGATGAACGCCATTATCGGCTATACACAGCTTGCACGGCGGGAGGGTGTCGGCGAAGAAGAGATGCGGACCTTTCTGGGAAAAATCGATGACTCCAGTCAGTACCTGCTGGCGCTGATTAATGATGTGCTGGAGATGAGCCGGATCGAGAGCGGGAAGATGGATCTGGAGCCGTTTGATGTGGATCTTCTGTGCATCCTGCAGAATATCCGGGATATGTTTACGGAACAGATGGAGCAGAAGCAGATTGCATTTACTGTGGAACATGAGAATCTGGATGACCGGTATGTCACGTGTGATCCGCACCGCCTGAACCGCATTTTGATGAATCTTCTGAGCAATGCATATAAATTCACGCCGGAAGGCGGCGAGGTCACGGTTACGCTGGCACAGACCGGCCGGACGGAAATACCCGCGCAGGATGCGGATGAAAATGCAGCAGTGGCCGGCATCTACGAACTGCGCGTCAGAGACAACGGCATCGGCATGCATCCGGAATTTGCGAAGCATATTTTCGAGGCGTTTGAGCGGGAACGCAATACAACGGACAGCGGGATCCAGGGCACCGGCCTGGGCATGTCCATCACGAAGAGTATTGTTGATCTGATGGGCGGAACCATTTCACTGGAGACAGAACCGGGCAGGGGGACAGAGTTTACAGTCCGTCTGACATTCCCGGTAGTGTCGGATCTGACAAATGTCCGGACCTGTCATGAAGTGCAGGAGATCGAAGCACAGCACGTATCATTTGACGGAAAAAGACTTCTTCTGGTAGAAGATAATGAAGTGAACCGTGAGATTGCGATGATGATTCTGGAAGAGAAGGGATTTCTTCTGGATGTTGCCGAGAACGGGCAGATTGCGGTGAACCGGATCCGTGACACGGAACCTGCTTATTATGACGCCATTCTGATGGATATCCAGATGCCGGTCATGAACGGATACGAGGCCTCCCAGGCGATCCGTTCCCTGAACGTTCCGGGAAGCGCAGACATTCCGATTATTGCCATGACAGCAAATGCATTTCAGGAGGATATACGGATGGAACGAGAGGCTGGGATTGATGCACATATCACCAAGCCCATCGATGTCCGGGAACTGATGCAGACTTTGACGGAAGTACTTGAAAGAGGCATATAGAGATGATTACTGAGCTAGATATTCGCTTCCTTACGTTTTTGCACGAACATCTGCGGTCGCCCGCAGCCACATCGTTCTGGAAGTTCATTACATTATTTGGCGATGCCGGAATCTTCTGGATTATACTTACGCTGATTTTACTCATACGGAAGCGGACACGCAGAACAGGACTTGCCTGTACGATTTCACTTGTGCTTGATTTTGTGGTTGTAAATGTTTTGATCAAAAATCTTGTGGCGCGGCCGCGGCCATACGATTTATTTCCGCACATTGAGTCACTTGCCGGTCGGATGAGCGATTACTCTTATCCGTCGGGACACACGGCGGCCGCATTTGCCTGCTCCCTGGTTCTGGTGCGCATGCTGCCGAAAAAATACGGCATACCGCTTGTTGTGCTGTCTGCTCTGATCGCATTTTCCAGGTTATATCTGGGCGTACACTATCCGACTGATGTGATCGGCGGATTTTTAATCGGCTGTCTGACCAGCTGGATCGGATGCAAAGTGGTCCGGCGGTTCGGAAAGCAGGACACACAGCAGGACACCAAAGAAGAACCGGTTTAGTACCGCAGCGATGCCACGGATTCGTAGATCGGAATTTCATAGTGAAATTCTTCGAGCGTCTTCTGGAAGCGCAGGCGGCTGGCATCGCCGTGGAGCCACGGATTGATCCGGATGCTCTGCGGCAGGAAGCGGTTGGACCCGCCGACATGGACGGCAATGTATGGGATTTCCTTGTGAAATCCCTCTTTGTTTCTGTAATGAATTTCCACCGCATTCTTGTCGGCGATGGCAAATGCGATGCGGAATTCCTGCTCGCCGCTGAAGATGCTTTCCTTCATGAACATTGCATAGTAGCGCATGACGAGGGCTGTTTTCTCCAGATACTGCCGGAATTCGCCCCAGTCTGTGCCTTTCTGAAAATGCTGCAGGTATGCCTCGGCACTGTCAAATGCCGGGTCGTCCAGGACGATCCGGAAACAGTTCCGGATGATCTGCAGCTGTTCTTCTGTATCATAGACCACCCGTCCCGGCATGACATCCACAGACCCGTCAGCCGTGCAGCAGATATCTTCCCGGTTAAAACAGATGGCACAGCCGGCCGCGGCGGAGAATTCCGACCAGAGCAGCAGGTTGTCATCGCTGACGGAAAAGCTCGTGATATAGTAGCTCTCATTCAGCCGGCGGCTGATGTTCTGGTGCTGGATCTCCTGTACCAGTGCGCCGGCGGCAATCAGCGCGAAGTCGCGGTCCAGGTCAAAAGAACAGAGTGCTTCCGGGATTAACTGCTCGATCAGACGGAACTCATTGCGGTCGTTGAGATACTGATATTCGGTCGCCCACAGCGTCCGGGACTGCAGGATTCCGCGAAAACCCTCGTTGTCCGTGTACTGGTATAATTTTTCGTGCTGCGAAAGATCTGTGTGGGAAAACACATTTTTGTGAATCTTTTCGTTGATTTCCTGCTTTGTCATGTGCGGTCACCTCTGTATGGCTGTTTTGTAAATATTATAAGCGCCAACAGGATTAAATGGCAAATACAAGAAAAGAATCGTTATTTCAGCGCCGGCATTCAGATTTTGTCTTTGATCTTCCCGAAGAACCAGTGGGAGAACGGCGCTGCCCCGAACATATTCCAGAAGAATGCCATCGGGAAGTTTTTGATCAGTGTGCCGACCCAGATTGCCGGCAGGTTGACCGGTGACGCGCCGGCGAGAATGATGTTGAAGAGAATCGATGCCACCAGGCTCATGGTCGGGCACATGACGGCAACGGTGCCGGCCTGCCGCATAATCCGGCAGAAATACGGGTTGTCTTTGGCAGGGTCGGTGTGCTTTGCCGCAAATGCCGCACCCAGACGGTTGCCCCAGAGATTCGAAAACAGGAAGACGAACGCGCCCATATACAGCGCTTCAATCAGCGCGTCCAGAAACACATGATTGACCATGGAACTGAATCCGCCCGGGTTCAGGTTAAAGCCCTGTTTGATGGCGATGTTATAGACCTCCATGCCGTAAGCCATGGCATAGGACATGATCAGACCGAAGATGATTCCCTGCTTTTTTGTAAGTTTCATACGATTACGCTCCTTCAAACTGGAAATTTAAAACAAAAAAATACAGCGCGGGCATGCAACTGGATTTACGCAGTTACTGCCACGCGCTGTAAGTCGTAGTATACGATTGTTTAAGCAGGAAAGTCAAGCTTCAATTTTCCCGGCAGGCGTGATAAATCCGCGTGACTGCAGAGTCCCGAGGTAGGTTACGGTCCGGTCCAGCATACGATCCTTTTCCTCCGGAAAGGTCTCTTCCATAATCCGTATGATATCGCCGGCTGTGTGGCTGCCGTCCAGTTGATTCCAGACGACGGAGCCGTATTTGTCTAGCGCGATGTGGCTGACCTTCGGCTTTTTGAAAAAAGTCTGTGCAATGCGGGCAAAAAAACCGTGGTGCGGAAGGTCTACGACGGCGATGCCGTCCGGCCGCGTCTCCCAGTGTTTCTCCGGATCTCTGATAAAAATCTGATCCAGATAATTCGGCGCGAGTTTCACAGGTTTTTTTGCTTTTTCTTTTTTACGCATCTGGTGTGTCCTTTATTGATCTTTCCTGATTCTTGTAAAGAAGAACAGGGAAATGATAATTACGATGAAGAAGAGCAGTCCGCCGATGTTTCCGAGTGGTCCGCCCAGATTGATTACATCGCCCAGTGATCCGCTTCCTGCCGGAATGACGGCAAATACCGCGAGCAGGATGCCGACCAGGCCTTCGCCTGCGATCAGACCGGAGCTGAACAGCGTGCCGTGCTCCAGACGGTCCTTGCCGGCATTGCGCTTCTCGAGGAACCAGCGTACCATACCGCCTGCAAAGATCGGTGTGGAAAGGTGGATCGGCAGATACAGGCCGATTGCAACCGGAAGAATCGGCAGACCGAGGACTTCGATGACAATCGCAATACCGATGCCGGTAAATACAAGTGCCCACGGAAGGGTGCCGCCCATGACGCCTTCTACGACGAGCTTCATCAGTGTCGCCTGCGGAGCCGGCAGCTCGGCAGAGCCATATCCCCATGCGGAGTTCAGCAGATACATGATCCCGCCGATTGCGATTGCGGCAGCGACACTGCCGATGATCTCACCATACTGCTGTTTCACAGGTGTCGCACCGACAATATAACCGGTTTTCAGATCCTGTGACATATCACCTGCCATCGCAGATACGATACAGATAATTGTTCCGATGCAGATCGCGGAAGTCATGCCGGCAACGCCGGTGTGTCCGGTTGCTTTCAGAAGCGAAGTTGCAATCAGCAGTGTGGCGATGGCCATGCCGGAAACCGGATTGTTCGAGGAACCGACCAGACCGACCATACGGCTGGATACAGCTGCAAAGAAAAATCCGAATACGACGATGATAACAGCACCGATCAGGGAAACCGGGATCGCCGGCATGATCCAGATCATAAGGATCAGAACCAGAACGCCGCCCAGAACAGCCGGCATCGGCAGGTCACGGCTGGTTCTGGTAATCTCTGATGATTTGTGTCCGAAGCCCTGCATTGCCTTGTAGAATGTCTGGACAATGGTCGGCAGGGATTTTATCAGACTGATAATACCGCCGGCAGCAACCGCACCGGCTCCGATGTAGCGGATGTAGCTGCTCCAGATGCCGAAGGAATCCAGCGAACTGATCGGATCAGACGCCGGAGCCATGATGGCATCGCCGCCAAACAGAGAGAGCAGCGGGATCAGGACAAACCATCCGAGGATACCGCCGGCAAACATATAGCTGGAAATCTTCCGTCCGCAGATATAACCGACACCTGCGAGTGCGGGAAGGACATCTGCGCCAAAGCCGGTGCGCAGTGCAGGAATTTCCCAGTGAATCTCTGACGGGAACAGGCAGATGCCGTCTGCGATGAATTTGTAGACGGCTGCGATTCCGAGTCCGGAGAACACCGTTTTCGACTTGTCGCCGCCTTCTTCACCGGCAAGCAGAACCTCTGCACACGCAAATCCTTCCGGGAATGGCAGGACGCCGTGTTCTTCGACGATCAGTGCCGTGCGGAGCGGAACCATGAAGAAGACACCGAGCAGGCCGCCTGCCAGTGCAATCAGCGTGATTGCCAGAAAAGAAGGTGCTTTGACCTCAGAACTTTCCTGTGCCCACATGAAGATTGCCGGAAGTGTGAAGATCGCACCGGCCGCCAGTGATTCACCGGCCGAACCGATGGTCTGCACCATGTTATTTTCGAGAATGGAATCACGTTTCAGAACTCTGCGGATGATTCCCATGGAAATAACAGCTGCCGGGATGGATGCGGATACTGTCATGCCGACGCGCAGGCCCAGGTAGGCATTTGCCGCGCCGAACACAACAGCGAGGATCACACCCAGAATGACGGATGTGACAGTGATTTCCGGCAGCACTTTGTCTGCCGGAACATAAGGTTTGAAATCTGCTGCTTCATTTTTTTGGTTGTTCACTTTTTATCTCCCTTCGTACCTTAAAACTAATGCTTCTAAGTATAGCACGAAGAGATTTTTATGCAATAAATTGGTTTAATCATATAATTATTTTAACATAGTTTAGCAAGAATTCCCCCATCCTCTGCAGCCTGCAAATAAAAAGTCAAGGCTAAAATGATGTTCTTAGAAATTTTTTATACAGGTTGAAATGAAGGCATAAAAAAAGGCCGCCAGAATGCCGGCCAAGTGATTTGCAAAGGTTCATAATTAGTTTACAGCAGTCTCTGGATGCTTCGACAGGTATTCCTTAACGCGGCCATAGTAGACGCGAAGGAACTTATTCGCACCGGCAGTCATGT
>JAFUCM010000050.1 GCA_017459675.1 Eubacterium sp. | reverse complement strand
TCCACGATCATCCTGTATCAGGACAGACATGTACTCGGCTATGCCCGCTTTGATGACAGAGAGCAGGTACTGGTCTTTATCAACAACCGGAAAGAGCCGTATGAACTGGAGGCGCAGATCTGGCCGGCCGGTATCGACCGCACCGAAAAACGGACCTATTTCCGTGAAGTCTTCGCCAGCACGGCGCAGGGTTTCTCGGTGGACTCCAAAAGTCAGGAGGCCGCATACGGAAAACTGTACCTGCAGATGGAGCCGCAGAGCGCTGTCGTACTGCACCGCCGCAGACGGAGCCGGCAGCATACGGAGTAGCAGGGCGCGCCAAAAGTACATTTCCCCACTGGCAAGCACGCTTGCGTGGGTTCTGTACTTTTGTCGCTGTAATTTCAAAATAACCCTTGCAAACAGGAGCAAAGTACGGTATAATTTCACCTTGTCAGACATCAACTGACATAATAAAAGGGCGGTTTCCCGAGTGGCCAAAGGGGGCAGACTGTAAATCTGTTAGCAACGCTTTCGGTGGTTCGAATCCACCACCGCCCATTACCGGTTATCGGTATGCCGATGTGGCTCAATTGGCAGAGCAGCTGATTTGTAATCAGCAGGTTATCGGTTCGAGTCCGATCATCGGCTTCAGAAATATCTTATTTCTGATAATAATCTAATATCGCGGGATGGAGCAGTCTGGAAGCTCGTCGGGCTCATAACCCGAAGGTCGCAGGTTCAAATCCTGCTCCCGCAATTTTATGCCCAGTTAGCTCAGATGGTAGAGCAGCGGACTGAAAATCCGCGTGTCTCTGGTTCGATTCCGGAACTGGGCATATTTTTTTATAATTGCCCCGATTATTCTTGACATCGTGTGCTGCAGCTTTATCGACATACCTATATATCAGGAGTAATGCGTGAAGAAACAACAATTAAAGAAGAAATTTGAGAAAATCTTTATCGGTGCTACTATGAATTTTTTTCATGAAGTATTTGATAAGAAAGGAAAACCGCAGGAAGCGCTGACGACCTCAGAAGTCTTTTCGATGGAAGTGATCTATTCACTGGGCCGGCCGACGGTCAATCAGTTTGCAAGATATTTGCATCTGACGTCACCAAATGCAGCCTATAAGGTCAATCATCTGGTGCAGAAAGGTTATCTGCGGAAAACGCAGTCCCAGACAGATAAGCGTGTTTATTATCTGGAGCCGACTGAGAAATATTATAGTTATTATGCAATTAACCACAGCAATGTGGAGCAGATGTTTAATCGTCTGAGTGAAGAACTCAGTGATGAGGAATGGACTGTATTCGAGCGGATTCTGGAAATTATTGAAAAGGATCAGGCACGAATGGCTGATCAGCCAGAGAGAGCCGGCAGGACCTCTTTATAAATTGAATACTGGAAGGTAATTTTTTTTACCGACTTATGTAACGGTTCTGTAACTATGGTACTGCTATTATTTGATCAGGATGTATAGTTACATGAATATTTTTAGTATGCCAGAAAGCATGATAGCTGTATGATCTGTCATGCTTTTCTTTTATTGACAGCGGAGGATGAACTTATGGCGAATATTCTTGTAGTAGACGACGAACCGATCATAAAATCCGGAATTGCACGGATTGTAAAGCGGGTGATGCCGGAAGCGGCTGTTTATACCTGCGAATCTGCAGAAGAGGCCTATCAGCTGCTGCAGGAGAGATCCTGTGAAATCGTTTTTTGTGATATTGCATTGCCGGGTACGAATGGTGTGAAACTTGCTGCGCAGATTCTGGATATTGCTCCGGGAACCAATATTATTTTCACGACAGCTTATCCGGAATACACACAAGATGCAATGGAAATGCATGCGAGCGGATATATTTTAAAGCCTGTTACAGAGGAAAAGGTGCGGACGGAGCTGCAGGATCTGCGATATCCGCTCTATGCAAATAAGTCCGGAAAGGATCCGGCAGGCGAAAAAACTGCGGGTGCATCAGAAAGAATGGAAGGAATACCGGAACCAGATAGCGCAGGCAGTGAAACCAGACCAAAATTTAAGCGGATTTATCTGCGAACATTCGGGAATTTTGAAGTGTTCTGCGACGGGAAACCACTGCAGTTCAAATATGCAAAAACAAAAGAGATGCTGGCATATCTTACGGACCGGTGCGGTGCGATGGTGGATTCTCATGAGGTACAGGCGGTATTATGGGAAAACAGCACCGGACATGATTCTTATTATAAGCAGCTGCGCAAGGATCTTTTTGACACGCTGAGTCAGGTAAAGTGCCGTGATATTATTGTAAGTAAGCGCGGCGCGTTCGGTGTGCTGCCGGATGAAGTCAGCTGCGATTATTATGAATATCTGCGCGGTGAACATTCTAATATTTCACCGTTTAACGGTGAATATATGCGGCAGTACAGCTGGGCGGAATCCACACTGGCCAGTCTGCTTCAGAGGACGAAGCCGGCAGACGAATAAAGCAGAAGGTATTTTCAAATGATTCGGATCGGAAATCTGTCAAATGTCATATGCTGTGCGGGTGCTGTTATTTTTCTGTTTGGATTCAATGCCAGTGAGTTCCAGAAGAAAAAGGACCAGATGTTCTTCTATATGATTCTGTCTGCCGCAGTCATGTTCGGGGCAAATGTTGCGGACAGTTATTATAATCCGGATTTTCCCAGTTTACTTGAAAAGCTGTTTCAGATTTTTATTTTTTTCGGATTTTATGCGCTTTTGTTTTTTTATACGGCGTATCTTGTTGAGATTATCCGGGATCAGATGCAGAATGAAGCGGAGAGCGGACAGCGGCATGGCTCTGTAACAGCGGCGGATCCGGGTAAGTCCGGTCATCCGGTTCTGTACCGTTTTCTCTTCGGAAATGCAGTTCTGTGTCTGGTGAGTTTCATTTTGTGGACGGTCTCTGTTTTTACCGGAGTTGTCGTTCAGATGAACGGAACTGCCTATTCGGCGGGACCGCTGTATCTGCCCGGTCAGGCGGGCGGATTTATCATTGTTCTCGGAAACGTGATTCTTCTGATGATTTACCGCGATGTGATTGGAAGAAGAGCGACACTGATTCTGGCGACGCTGCCCATGATTCCCCTTATCGCCGCGGTTTTTGAGATGATTTTCCCGGGGCCCTCGATCAGGGGGCAGTGTATATTTCTGTCCATCCTGATTATTTTTACGTTTTATCATAAAGAGACGGAGCGGGAACTGGAGCGGCGTGAAACAGCACTTCTGAAAAACCGGGTCGAATTGATGACCGGCCGTATGCAGCCGCATTATCTCTATAATGTACTCTCGACGATTTACTATCTCTGCGAGGAAGACCCGATAAAGGCGCAGGAGGCGGTCGGCTTATTTTCTGAGTATTTGCGGGATGTGCTGGATGCCCTGCAAAGGCAGGAGCCGGTGACACTTTCCTGGGAGCGTCAGGCGCTTCAATATTATTTGAAACTGGAAAAGATGCGGTTCGGTGAGCGGCTTCAGATAGAATATGAAGGAAATGTGGATGAAGCGACGGTCTTTGTCCCGCCGCTGTCTGTCCAGCCGCTTGTCGAAAATGCAATCCGGCACGGGATGGAGAAGCAGAGCGGCTGTGTAAAGATTAAAATCGAATCCCGGGTGCTGCCCGGGAATCCGGATCAGGTGCAGATTTTTGTGAGAGACGATGGCGTCGGATATGAGCCGGACCAGGTCCGTTATGGAGAGGGAATTTTGAACGTCCAGGAACGTCTTCGTATGCAGTGCGGCGGAACGCTGCAGATAAAGAGCAGCCCGGGAGAAGGGACCGTCGCGGAGATTCTGCTTCCGCAGTATACCTGAAGCAAATAATGTTATTGATCGATAATCTGTGGGGAGAGAAGGAGTAGAGAGATGTCTCAAAAGGGAACGGGAATGACAGCCGGCGGATATCATGCAGAGAATTTCCGCCGCAGATCCAGATACACGCTTGTATTTGTGATCCTGGTTTTTGCATTTTTCCTGATTTGTATTCTGAATATTAATACGGGAAATGTTCATATTCCTGTTTCACGGATTTTTAAAATTGTGCTGACCAGAGTCGGTGACAAGGATGAGATCAATATCATCTGGAAGATCCGCCTGCCGCGTATCCTGATGGGTGCGATGCTCGGCGGTGCGCTGGCGCTGTCCGGCTTCCTGCTGCAGACCTTCTTCGAGAATCCGATTGCGGGGCCGTTCGTGCTGGGTATTTCATCGGGCGCGAAGATGATCGTCGCGATTATCATGATTTTCTTCCTGCAGCGGTTCGGGCGTGTCTCTTCGTGGGCACTGATCATTGCGGCGTTTGCGGGTTCGCTGATGGCGACGGGATTTATTCTTGCGGTGTCCCGGCAGGTGAAAAGCATGGCGGCGCTGCTGGTTGCCGGTATCATGATCGGCTACATCTGTTCGGCGGTCACGGATTTCCTGATCACGTTTGCGCAGGATTCGGATATTGTTAATCTGCACGGCTGGTCACAGGGAAGCTTTTCCGGCATGAACTGGACCAATGTGGCCGTGTCGGCGGTGATTGTCGGCGTCTCATTCTGCCTGACATTTCTGCTGTCCAAGCCGATCGGCGCCTTTCAGATGGGTGAAGCCTATGCACAGAGCATGGGTGTCAATGTAAAGCGGTTCCGGATTGCGCTGATCCTGCTTTCAAGCATCCTGTCTGCAACCGTGACTGCGTTTGCAGGCCCGATTTCTTTCGTCGGCATCGCGGTGCCGTTTCTGATGAAGCGGTCGCTCGGCACGGCGAAGCCGCTGGTGGTAATTCCGGCGACATTTCTGGGCGGTGCCGTCTTCTGCATGGTCTGTGACCTGATCGCGCGTATGGCATTTGCCCCGACAGAATTGAAAATCAGTACCGTGACATCCATGTTCGGCGCCCCGATTGTCATTTTCATGCTGATCCGGCGGCAGCAGGGCAGACAGTAAGGGGGATCGATATGAGTCAGTATTATTTCCATATGGATCAGCTTACGGTCGGATATAACGGGCAGCCGCTGATCAAGGATATTGAGATCGGTATCCGGCAGGGTGAGATTGTGACATTGATCGGTCCGAACGGCGCCGGTAAATCGACGATTTTAAAAAGTATTACCCGTCAGCTGTCGCTGATCGGCGGTAAGGTGCAGTTTGCAGAGAAAGAGCTCCACTCCTATTCTTATAAAGAACTGTCCTCCCGCATGGCGGTTGTTCTGACGGAGCGCATGCGGCCGGAGCTGATGACCTGCCATGATGTGGTTGCGACAGGCCGCTATCCGTATACGGGGCGTCTGGGAATTCTGTCCCCGGAGGACGAGCGGATTGTGGACGAATCCATGCGGGCGGTGCACGCAGAGGAGATCGGCAGCCGCGACTTTAATGCCATCAGTGATGGTCAGAAGCAGCGTGTGCTGCTGGCCAGAGCAATCTGCCAGGAGCCCGAGATCATTATTCTCGACGAGCCGACGTCCTTCCTGGATGTGCGCCATAAACTGGAGCTGCTGGCAATCCTGCGGAATATGGCCAAACAGAAGGGCATTACGGTCATCATGTCACTGCATGAGATTGATCTGGCCATGAAGATTTCCGATAAAATCGTGTGCGTCAAGGGTGATCATATTTTCCGCTATGGCGAGCCGGAAGAAATCTTTGAGGAATCCATGATCCGGGATTTATATGAGATTGACAACGGGTTCTTTGATCCGCTGTTCGGCAGCATCGAACTGCCGGCGCCGGCGGGGGAGGCCAATTTAAATGCGGCTGTTTCTGCCAGTAAAGAAGCAGGCGCAGAGACAGGCAGAACCAACCGGGATAGTCAACGTCCCCGGACACTGGTTTTGTCGTCCTGCGGCAGCGGGATTCCGGTTTTCCGTCGTCTACAGAGGCAGAATGAACCGTTTATCGCCGGTATTTTATACACCAATGATGTGGACTACCAGCTTGCGCGGCTGCTTGCGGCGGAAGTCATTACCGAAAAGCCCTTCTACGCAGTCAGCGACGATGCGTTCAGCCGGGCGATGAAAGCTGTGGAACAATGTGACCGCGTGATTGATGCAGGGGTGGAGATTGGCGAGAGCAATGCCCGGATCAAAGAGGTGCTGGATGCGGCCAGGAAAGCCGGGAAGCTGGAAAAGATATAAAATATTTTGTGCAGAAAGAAGGCAGGCGCGCCGAAGACAGCAAAGTACAAAAAATAAATATTGCGCATACGCAAATGATAAATGATTCATAAGAGGCGCAAAAGGCCCCGGTCCGGTGACCGGGGCCTTTTGTCGTCTTTCCGCTTCCTCCAGACAAGCCTCCTGACAATATATGTGGCGAACAAGAAGACATAATGAATAACCGAAGGAACAAAATATGCTTGCCAACTGCTTGTGGCGTGTGTTATCATAATCCGAAAGATAAACATAATATTCAACCAATGGAGGTGAGACTTGCAGTGAGAGACAATCATGATAATAAAAAACAATGGAAATCCGTTAAAGAATCTGCCGCTTCCGGGCAGCCG
>JAFUCM010000049.1 GCA_017459675.1 Eubacterium sp. | reverse complement strand
TATTGAACGTATTGCCTATCGGCCGGTACGTTTTTCCGGGCGTGTTACGCCCACGATCTCTGCCGTTGGCGTTGCCTATATCTGCCGTAACTTTACACAGCAGGTCTGGGGACCTTCCACCCGTGCATTTACACTGGTGAAGCTGGGTCAGTTCAGAATCGGCAACTTCGTCATCGGACAGCTTCAGATCTTTATCCTTGTCATTGCGGTGGCTTTGATGGTTGTGATCTCGGTCCTTCTGAAAAAGACCAAAACGGGTCAGGCTATCAACTCGATTTCTCAGAGTATTCCGACCGCGTCCCTGATGGGAATTCCCGCAAACCGTATCATCGCTCTGGTCTATGCGGCAGGCGCGATCCTCGGTCTTGTCGGCGGTGTTCTGTATGCATCTTATTATGAAAATGTATACTTTGGAATGGGATTTATGAACGGTACGATGAAGGCCTGGATGGCCAGCATCATCGGCGGTATCGGAAGTCTGAAGGGAGGCGTGATCGGCGCTCTGATCCTCGGACTCGCGGAGAACCTGATTGCCGGGTATATCTCGACAGAGTGGCGCGACGCGGTACTGTGGGCGTTCTTCATGATCTTCATCCTGATCTTCCCGAACGGCCTGTTTGGATCTCAGATTTCCGAGAAACTTTAAGGAGGTATGTGGCATGAATCAAATGGGCAATAAAAAATCAATAAAAAATATGCTGCCGCTTATCTTCGTTATTGCCGCAGTGATACTTCCGATCATTGTGACAAATGCATATCTGATGCGGGTATTTATCATGATGCTCTGCTACATGATCATTGCAATGTCGATCAACCTGATCGTCGGATTCTGCGGACAGCTTGACTTCGGAAGATCCGCCTTTGTCGGACTCGGTGCGTATTTTTCGGCCATCGTGAGTATGAGACTGGGCGTTCCATTTATTATATCGTTCCTTGGCGCAGGTATCTTTGCGGGACTTGTCGGAGCCGGACTTGGTCTGGTCTGCCGGAAATCCACCTTTGATTATCTGACACTGATGACCATGGGCTTCAATGAAATCTGCAGACTTATCTTTATCAACTGCGACAAGCTGACAGGCGGCGCACTTGGTATCAAAAAGGTTCCGAAGCCGGATCTTGGATTTATCGTCCTGGATACGCCGAGGAAATATTATTACTTCGTTCTGATCTTTGTCGTTTTGACATTTGTAGTCATGAAGAATATCATCGGATCAAAATACGGAAGAGCATTCATGGCGATCCGTGATGATGCGACGGCAACCCTGTATATGGGTATTGATGTTGCCGGCTACAAGGTATTCAACTTCGCGGTCGCGTCCGTATTTTCCGGACTGGCTGGCGCGCTGATGGCGCATTATACAGGTTATGTTTCACCGGCTTCCTACACGCTGGACGAGTCGATCCTGATGCTTCAGATGCCGATCCTCGGCGGTCTGGGCAGCCTGCCGGGTTCCATCGTGGGAACCATTATCCTGCAGGTTCTTCCGGAAATTTCGAGAACATTCTATCAGTATCGTCTGATGTTCATCGGTGTCCTGATGGTAGTCCTTATGGGACTTGCTCCAAACGGACTGCTTGGTAATGGCGGTATCGTCGATAAGATCCGGTTCGCGATCATGAAGAGACAGACTAAAGCCAAAAACTCCGGTAAAGAAATGAATTAAGGGAGGTGTGACAAAGTGTCAATCTGTTTGCAGACAAAAGGTCTCACGAAAAAATTTGGCGGCGTCACAGCGGTCTCCAATATTGATCTGACAGTAGAATCTGATCAGGTTTACTGTATTATCGGACCGAACGGCGCGGGAAAAACGACATTATTTAACCTGGTATCCGGGATCGAGCCGCCTACGAGCGGGGAAATCTATTTCCAGGAGCAGAAGATTACAAGAGAGCCGGTTCATAAAATTGCAAGAATGGGCATCGGACGTACATTCCAGAATATCCGTCTGTTCGGACAGCTCTCCGTGCTGGACAACATCCTGATAGGCATGCACTGCCAGATGGATGACAGCTTCCTCGGCAGCGTTGTGTACAACAAAAAGCACCGTCAGGTCGAGCTTGACGGCAGAAAAGAAGCGCAGGAGCTGCTGGACTTTGTCGGAATGGGCGACCTGGCAAATGAGAATTCCGCGAGCCTTCCGTACGGCGCGCAGCGGCGCCTTGAGATCGTCCGCGCGTTGGCGAGCAATCCGAAACTTCTGATGCTGGATGAGCCGGCAGCGGGAATGAACGGAAAAGAAAAGAATGATCTGGTGGAACTGATCAGACGTATCAGACAGATGGGACCGACCATTCTGTTTATCGAGCACAATATGCCGCTGGTTATGGGCATCTCTGACCGGATCATGGTTCTGAACTTCGGTGAATGCATCGCTGAGGGCGTACCGGAGGAGATCCAGAATGATCCGAAGGTTATTGAAGCTTATCTGGGCAGTGACAATTAAAAGGGGGGTGCGGAATTATGATGTTGAGTATTAAAGATCTCAATGTGGCTTACGGCATGATCCGCGCGCTGGATGATGTAAATCTTGAAGTTGAGGAAGGGCAGCTTACGACTCTGATCGGCTCGAACGGCGCCGGCAAGTCCACCCTTCTGAAGACAATATCAGGACTCTTAAAACCACTTTCAGGTGAGATAACGTTTATGGGTACCTCGATCGGCGGATGGGAGCCGGAAAAGGTCATTAAGCTGGGCATTTCACACTGCCCGGAGGGAAGAAAGCTGTTCCCGAACCAGACCGTCATGGAGAATCTCCGGATCGGCGCCTATGTCAGAAATGACAAGAAAGGCATCGATGATGATATTGAAAAGTATCTGGACATGTTCCCCCGTCTGAGAGAGCGCAGCAACCAGAAAGCAGGTCTGCTCTCCGGCGGCGAGCAGCAGATGGTGGCGATTGTCCGCGCGATGATGAGCAGACCAAAGCTGGTCATGCTCGACGAGCCGTCGATGGGTCTGGCGCCGCTGCTGGTGCAGGACGTATTCAATCTGATCAAAGAAATCAAGAAGTCAGGCGTCACGATTCTGCTGATCGAGCAGAACGCGCGTCAGGCGCTGCAGGTAGCAGACTACGCATATATTCTGGAATCAGGACATATCGTTGCACAGGACAAAGCGTCCGTCATGCTGGATAGTCCGGAGCTTGTCGAGCGGTATCTGGGAGGCTGATTATGAAAGACAAGGTTGTTATGGTAACAGGAGCGAGCGAGGGCATCGGAAAGGCCCTCACGAAGCTTCTGGTGTCAAATGGCGCCAAAGTTGCGGCGATCGGCAGACGCCAGTCCGCGCTGGACGCCCTGAAAGAGGAGCTGGGTGAGGCAGTTTTGCCGCTGTCCGTCGACGTGAGCGATCATAACCAGACAGAGCATGCCGTCGCGGTGATTCTTGAGAAATGGGGCAGGATCGACGCGCTGGTAAACAATGCAGGTGTGGGACGTTACGCTCCGGTTCATGAGCTTTCCTATGAAGACTGGAATCTCCAGATCAATATCAATCTGAACGGAACATTCCACTGCTGCAAGGCGGTACTTCCGCACATGCTGGAGCGGTCTGAAAACACAGATGACCCGATCGCGGGCCAGATTCTGAATATGTGTTCAGAGGTGGGATATTTCGGTGTCGCGACCCGCGGAGGCTACTGTGCCTCAAAATTCGGGATCAGAGGACTTACAGAGTGCCTCAGACTCGAAGCACAGCCAAAGCGTATCCGCGTCATGCATCTCTCACCGGGCATGGTCATGACAAACTTTGCCGGCCGCCCCAAGGAGACAAAAGCGGGATTTTTGAAGCCCGAGACGATCGCATGGCAGATCTACACCATGCTGACAGCCCCGGACGACGCGCTTCCGGCATCGGAGACCGTGCTGTCGATGGCAACATTTAATGTCAACCAGGATTATCAGAAAATAGGGAAGAAATAAACCGCAAAGACGGGAACGAATCAGCCGCGGAGCAGGAACGAAGCCGTTCACAAAGACAGGAACAAATCAGCTGCAGAACAGGAAAGTAATACTTCACAATATGCCAGAACAGATCACAGAAAATGTTTATCTGATTAGTATTCCGCTTGAAAACAGTCCGCTGAAGAATCTTAACGCTTATCTAGTCAGGGGACGTGTCAGAAATCTTCTGATCGATACAGGCTATTATACAAAGAGCTGTATAGATGTCATGCGTGGCTGCCTGAAGGAAATCGGGGTGGATATGCGGGAGACAGACATTTTTCTGACGCATCTGCACTCGGACCACTGCGGGATGGCCGGCGCAATCGCGTCGTCTGAAACGACTGTTTATATGAGTCCTGCAGACAGCAGACATCTCCGCGACAGTTATGATCCCGGCTTTCTGGATCAAACAGAAGCGGTCTATCTTTCCTATGGATTTTCAAAAGAAGAACTGATTGAAAACAGGAAAAACAATCCGGCCGTGGCGTACAGACAGCCTGTTCTGGTTCCGAGTGTTCCGGTTTATGACGGGCAGGTGATAGATCTTGGCGGGACCAGACTCACCTGCGTCAGTACGCCGGGTCATACGCCAGGACATATGTGTCTGTATGATCCTGAAAGGAAGATTCTTTTCGCAGGCGATCACATTATCTATGATATTACTCCGAATATCACCTCCTGGACTGAGATGGAGGATGCGCTCGGAACCTATCTTGACAGTCTGCGGCGTGTCCGCGGGCTGGATATGAAACTGGCACTCTCGGCACACAGAAGACCGGTCAGCGACAGCAGGATGCGGATCGATCAGCTGCTTTCACACCACGAGGCGCGGTTGGAAGACGTCATGAGGATCCTGCAGATGCAGGGCGGCAGCGGTATCGTTATGAACTGTTATCAGATCGCCTCTTACATGAAATGGTCGATCCGGGCCAGAAACTGGGAAGAATTTCCGGTCGTACAGAAATTTTTTGCAGTGGGCGAAGCCGCATCCCATCTGGACCATCTGATAGCGCTGAACAAAGTCCGGCGCGAGTGTTCGGAAGGGATCTATTATTACCATGTCCTGCAGCCAGCGTAAAAACATGAACAAGTACCTGAGGGCCGGAGCCTGTGTGCGAAGCCAGGAGCAAGTGCCTGAAGAGCAGGAGTAAACATGTAAATGCAGGTCCATGGAAAAAACAGGAGCATGAAAATCATGAAGAAACAATTGTTTACAGGCGGACATCATTATTGCGTCGTTTGTCACAATCTGGAAGAGTCTGTTGCATTTTACCGAGACGTCTTATCATTCCGGTTTGTTTCCTTTGCGGAGGAAAAAACAGATACGGAGAATATCCGGTTTGCGTACATGAAAAATGATATACTTCTCCTCGCACTCATTGAGCCGGAAGGCTGGAAGGATGAGGCCTGCGAGTGGGCGGCTGCCGGGCTCAATCACCTCTGCCTGATCTGCGGAGACGGAGATGCGACAGAAGCGATGCTGCGGGAAAAGCATGGAATCGAGTTCGAATCCATCGAGGATGAACCGGACTGGAAATGCCTGTTCTTCCGCGGCCCCAATCAGGAGCGGATCGAGATCATGGAAATCCGGAGCGAAATGTTCCCGGTGATCTATACGACGCCAAATGATTCTCCATATATCAGAGGCATGGGCCATGTCGGTATTTTCTCAGGTGATTATGAAAAGAGCATCCATTTCTACTGTGACGTAATGGGATTTGAACATCTGATCACCTTCGAAGAAGGCGGTCCCGACCAGCCATTCTGGAATAAAAATGCAGTATTGAAATGCAATGACGCCGTAATTGAACTTCTCTGCCCGCTACAGCACGCGGTTGTCAGGGAAAAATATTATTATCAGGCGCGCATGCAGATGACCCTGTTCGGCATGAAACCGGCAGGTACAGTGCATGACGCAGCAGGGGCACTCGGTGCAGCCCCGGAGATCGAATGGATCCAGAAAGAAGTTGATTTTCTGCCGGATCTGCCGCCCGGAAACGACATCGAGTGGGTATCCTTCCGCGACCCGAACGGATTCCTGTGGGAAATTGTAGAAGACATTCCGCGGACAGAGTGTGCCAGAGAAGCGAAGTAAAGACGCGAAGCAGGGACGTAAATAAAAGACGCGAATCAAAGACGCGAACCAAAGACGTAAATAAAAGACGTGAAGCAAAGAAGTAAACCAAACATAGTAATATAAACAGGCAGGAGGCATTTGAATGGATTTAAAGATGAAAGGCCAGCTGGCCCTTGTAACCGGATCAACCTCCGGACACGGAAAAGAAGTAGCAAAAGTGCTTTTGGAAGAAGGCGCCCGTGTCGTCATCAACAGCTTCAGCCAGGAAGAGCTTGACAGTGTCAAAGAAGAACTTTCCGCACTTGGTGAAGCATATTTCATAAAAGCAGATGTCACAAAAGATGAAGAAGTGACACATTTAATGGATGAAGTCTACAAACTCGGTGATCTCGATATCCTGGTCAACAATGTCGGCTACTGGCAGGATGATGATTTCTGGGACATCGATGACGCACTCTGGGACAAAATGCTGCAGCTGAACTTCATGGGCGGCATCCGCACCATGCGCTACGCATTGCCCAAAATGCTCGAGAGTAACTACGGCCGTATCGTAAACGTTGCCAGCGAAATCGCATCCAAACCCGGCGCGACACAAGTACATTACAGCGTCTGCAAAGCAGCCGTAGTAGCAGCTACACACGGAGTCGCACAGTGGTGCAGAGGTAAAAACGTACTTGTCAATTCCATCCAGCCAGGCCCGATGTGGACCCCGACCGAGATCAGATGGCAGGAAAACGCAGCAGCAGAAAACGGCAGAACACTTGAAGAACACGTACAGCATTTCCTTGAGCACGACGAGCCGCAGTATGTCCTGCAGCGCTATCTCATGCCCGAAGAAGTAGCAAAAGTAACCGCCTTCTACTGCTCACCGGTCATGACCACCACACAGGGCGCAGCCGTACGCGCAGACGGCAGCATGATCCATCACATCTGACAATCACATACCTAATATCCCATTCAGAGGAGACAAGGGGACGGTTCTTCTGTCACCTGAGGAGACAGGGGGACAGTTCTCTGTCTCCTGATTTTTTGCCGGGAGACAGGATAGTTCCTCAGTCTCCTAATATATTGCTAGTATATTGCTTTCCAATTAGCTGGACATTTCCAATAATGTCTCGGTTTTAACGGATTCGCTTGGGTCGATGTCACCCAGGTGCCATGTCCAGTGGAACACAACTGGCTCAGCATTGATCTCATCGAAACAGGGATATATTCGTTGGACCAGTTCCTCTTTGGATTCCACCCGTATGCCCTTAAGCATCTGCTTAGTCATCTTGCTGAAGAACGATTCAACGAGATTTAACCAGGAGGCATGCTTCGGTGTGAACACCAACTCGAAGCGTCCTTCTACGGTTGACAGATACTCGATGACCTTCTTGGCTTTATGGACCTTGAGGTTGTCGAGAACCAACCGAATCGTATCTCCCTTTGGATACTTTGCGTCAAGTATCTTAAGGAATTCGATATAGTCCGCGCTGTTATGACTGTCACTGACAAGCGGTATGGCTTCACCTGTCTGAAGGTCGATCCCTGCAAGCAGAGATACTGTACCAAGGCGTTTGTACTCGTAGTCGCGGTTGATTGTGCCATGCTCCTCTGTGGGAGGCAGATCATCCGCAACGTTTGCGATCGCCTGTATTCCGGGTTTCTCGTCATATGATACGACGTGGACGATCTCGTCTTCATCGAATGGGAGAAGATTCCCGTCTTCGTCGAACTGTATTTCTAACTGCTTGTACACCAACAGTACGTTATGCATCTTTTCGTCGAAATCCGGATCCCGGCGTTCGCAATAATACTGAATGCGGAATGGCTTGATTTTGCTCTTGTCCAGAATTCGATAGACACCGGATTCCGTGATGGCTGTAAGCCGGTCAAAGCCTTCCTTCGCTGCAGTTTTGTTAATATGCTCTGTAAGGGACTTGGTGGTCCAGGTCTCGGCGGCATAGCCGAAGTCCTTTGGCTGCGTACAGGCTACGCTAATCAGCCAGGTCTTCGCTTCACCGGTGACTTCTTCCTTGCGGCCGCGGCCCTTACCAACGTTCAGAAGTTCTTCGAGGGCAGAGTCTTCTGAACGATTACGATATTTCTTAATCCATAATTCTGCAGTATGCCTGCTGACGCCAACTTCATCAGCGATTGCTGATGCGGACTTGCCGGCATCCTTCAGAAGCAGGATTTTAGCCCTCTGGGCAATCGGGATCGGGGTCATTCCCGAATTTGCAAGCTTTTCAAGTTCTGCTCTATGGTCATCGGCGAGTGTGAATTTCATACAGAAGGCCCTCCTTTGTGCCTCGCTTTTATGATATCACACATCACCAGAAATGTACAGCTAATTAAAAAGGCTCATACTAGCAACAAGAAAGTTGCAACAGTAAGTAAGTCCGGCAAGATTAAAGCAAAGAGAAAGGGCAAATGCACCATTACCATAACCGCTAAAAACGGCAAGAAAACGAAAATCAAGGTAAGAGTTAAATAATATTTCAGGCGGATGTATATTTCATCCGCCTGTTTCTTTATTTTTCCTTGCCCAGAAAAACGAAAGGCAGAAAAAGATAGCATAATAGATGCAGAAAGGAGGGACTGGAATGTACAGAACAAGAATGATAAAGACAAACTTGATTGTATGACACTGCTCGAAACACGAGACGGTGTAGTTTTTTATGTATTTGACACAGAGACAACCGGACTCGATCCGGATAACGACCATGTTGTTCAGTTTTCCGCAATCAGATATGTCGTGCAGAATAAACAGCCGGTCCCGGAAGCGGAGCTGGATATCTATATCAAACTTCCTTTTCCAATGCCGGAGAAGGCGATGGCGGTACATCATATCACAGATGAATTTCTTGCTGATAAACCGGTTACTGAAGAAGCAATCGGGGAGATTATCGATTTCTGGGGAGAAAAACCGATCGTAGTCGGATTTAATACGGATTTTGATGTGGCCATGATGCACGCCATGTACCGAAGATGCAATATGCATTTCACGCCTTATTTCTCCTTGGACGTGCTGGAAATGATGCGGGACGTATCCACGGATTTTGAAAAATACAAACTGGAAGACTTGATTAAGGAATACGGCCTGGATCAGGGTCTGACATTTCACAGCGCCATTGACGATGTGAGAGCAACCGGTATGCTGCTTCAGCTTGCGCATAATTACTATGTGGAGAACCCTCTGCCGGAAAACCATGAAAAGCCGTACGTCAACCGTTTCTGGTTCTGGAAGGGCTTCAACAAGAACCAGTCCTGAGTATGGGTAAATACAAGCCTTGGGAAAATGTATTTCGGAACTTAACGAAAAGCATGGTTTTCCTCCGAGGTGGACCTGACACAGGTCTGTGTCGATGAGATGGAAAAATACATCCTTGGCTGTCTCGGTATTTCCTATAAGGAGATGGGGCGTTTGACAGAACGAAAGTATGAAATAATCAACAACATGCGGAGGTTTCAATCCGGACATGCATCTTGAAATAATATGCCTTATTACAGCGATATCAGACTTCATGTCGATGGAGGTGGATCCTCTTGTATACATTGTAGGAGGAGCATCTGAATTCACATGGTTTATTTTACACGGTGAGCAATCCGGATTTATCCGGGTTCCATCCCAGGAACGCTTACTTGGCATGATCGCCATGCTCGGCTTCATGCTGTGCTTTGCCATCTTTTCAAGAATTGGGTGGTGCAGATGTAATGGCCGGGGCTTTATACGGATTTACATTGGGATATCTGGCGCTTTCAGCCATGCTGATTGCAAGCATTGGAACACTTCCGTTTCTGTATTACAGAAAGTTCAAAGGAAGAGAAGAAGAGAGATATCCCTTTGTCCCGTTTATCCTGGGAGGATACATTTTAACATTGATATTGTTGGAGGTGAAATTTTGATACTGAATACCTGGAATAAAATCACACTGATCTGTGGCAATCACGGGGATGACTGCACACATCAGATGCAGATCAAGCAGTATGAGAACGATAAGAGAGATACCGTGTTCTATTCATGCCCGGAGTACAAGTCCATTTACGGCAGTAATCACGACGGAAGGTCCTGCAATAACCGGCTTTCAATCAAGGATTATGAGCATATGATGGAAAAAATCAGTGAGCTTGTTGATGACGGTGCCAAGATCATTGACATCGAAGGAGTGAAATGGACGGATCGGGGCATCGATTACAAGGTGATTAAAGATGACGGAAAAGGATATACGGTGTCCGTTTTAAACAGAAAAGCGATGGCGAAGTAATATTGTTTGACAGTAAAAACGACGTGGTATAAAATCAACAGGGTGCAAGAATAATGCGGCGGCAAAATCATTCTTCTGACTGGGGGGACATTTGAGAACCCGTTGAGAACCTTTTGAGAACCTGCGGATCCTGACGACGTGGAAGCCGCATAAATAAAGGGTTTTTTAGGGCTAAGGGATGCCTATA
>JAFUCM010000048.1 GCA_017459675.1 Eubacterium sp. | reverse complement strand
TTTTTCAAACCCGTACGGACTCGGAGACCATTCTGCACGGCTATGAAGAATACGGCACCGATATCGTGAAGAAGCTGCGCGGCATGTTCGCATTTGCAATCTGGGATGAGGCTTCGCAGACGCTTTTCTGCGCGCGCGACGGTTTTGGGATCAAGCCCTGTTACTATATGAACTGCGGCGGTCACCTGGTTTTCGCATCTGAGATCAAAAGTCTCCTGCAGTTCCCGGGATTCAAAAAAGAGCTGAATCCGGATGCGCTGGAAGAATATCTCTCCTTCCAGTACTCCGCGCTTCCGGAAACATTTTTCAGGGGTATTTTCCAGCTTCCCGCCGGGTGCACCCTTACCTGGCATGACGGAAAGGCTGCTGTACACCGCTATTTCGACCCGAAACTGCATCCCGCTAAAACAGGTGATGAATCTGCTATCATCAAGAAGATGGGGCAGGTCATCGATCAATCTGTAAAAGCACATATGATCAGCGATGTGGAAGTCGGGACCTATCTCTCCGGCGGTGTTGATTCCAGTTATGTGGCGGCATCCTTCACGGGCGCGAAGGCCTTTACCGTCGGCTTTCTGGATAAAAACAGTGCCTACAATGAGATGAATGCGGCAGAAGGACTTGCAGAAAAACTTCATCTGGAGCACTATACCCGCACCATTTCACCGGAAGATTTCTGGGGGGCCATCCCGTCTGTCGTCTATCACCTGGATGAACCCGTCAGTGACGCATGCTCCGTCGCGCAGTACTTTGTCGCGCAGGAAGCTGCAAAAAAAGTCAAGGTCGTTGTCTCCGGAGAAGGCGCGGATGAGCTGTTCGGCGGCTACAATATTTATCTGGAGCCGACAGACCTGCGCTGGGTGCAGCGGATGCCGAAGCCCGTCCGGAACGGTCTGGCAAAACTCGGGGCAAAGCTTCCGGAAAAGATCAGAGGCCGGAATTATCTGATCCGTGCCGGCAAAGATGTGGAAGCGCGCTTCATTGGAAATGCAAATATTTTCAGCAATGAAGAGCGCCGCGCACTTCTGCGGATCAGGACAAATGCCCCCTCCACAAATGAACTGCTGCAGGAAACCTACCGGAAAGCCGCCGGTCTTTCAGATCTCGACAAGATGCAGTATGTCGATCTGGTCTGGTGGCTCACAGGGGATATTCTTCCGATTGCAGACAAGATGAGTATGGCACACTCCCTCGAGCTGCGTGTCCCGTATCTGGACCGGGAAGTCTTCCGCCTCGCGCGAAAGCTTCCTGTGCACGCGCGCATCAATCATCATCAGACAAAATACTGTTTCCGGAAAATGACAGAGAAGAAGCTGCCGCAGGAGTCTTCCCGGCGCAAAAAGCTGGGATTCCCGGTGCCGATCCGTGTGTGGCTGAAGGAAGAACAATATTACAGCCATGTAAAAGAATATTTCACCGGGGAAGCCGCAGCGAAATATTTCCACACTGACCAGCTTCTGAAACTGCTGGATGATCACAGAGACGGCCGGCGCGACAACAGCCGGAAAATCTGGACGGTCTATATTTTCCTGGTGTGGCATTCCATCTTCTTCGAAGGAAAGACCGTTACTGCATAAGAAGCGCACAAAAATAAGAGCCGCCGGCTCTTATTTTTGTTTTTTCTCTTCCTTCTGCCTCTCCGGACGTCTGCGCTGCGGCTTCTTCACCGAAAAGCCAAAGCTGCCGCGCTGTTTTCCCAGTTCGAAATAGCGGCCGTGCGAATATGCGATCAGCCCCGCATTTTCCAGATGAAAGGTTCCCTTCCGGTCCAGATACTGCTGATCCACCTGCACGCCGACGACTTCCGCAAGAAACATTTCATGCGATCCGAGCGGCAGAATCCCCGTAACTTTACATTCCAGACTGACCGGTGCCTCAAGGATCATCGGTGCCTGCACATGCTCACAGGGTGCCGGCGTCAGATGGCATGCCTCAAACTTGTCGAGGTCTCTTCCGCTTTTACAGCCGCAGAAATCCGCCGCCCTGGCAAGTCTGCGGTTTGTCAGATTGATCACGAATTCACCGGATTCCTTTATGATCTCGTAAGAATAGCGTTCCGGACGGATTGAAATGGATACCATTGGCGGATTGGTGCAGATTGTACCGGTCCAGGCGACAGTCAGAATATTATGACCGCGTTCGGCGGATGCACAGCTCACCATGACTGCCGGAACCGGATACAGGAAATTGCCCGGTTTTTCAAAAGGTATCTTCTCCGTTTTACTGCCGTTTGCCATAGATTTCCTTCTCTTTGCCTTTCTGTTTTATGATAACCTGCAGTCTCCGATCTTCTCTGCTGCAGATTTCAGTTCACAACATTCTGCGGTGCGCCGTCCATCCACCCTTTCAGATTCGCTGCAACAATATCGATCAGACGCGCACGTGCCTCCAGACTTGCCCAGGCAATGTGCGGTGTGATCAGCAGATTCGGAGCCTGCAGCAGCGGATGATCCGGCCGCATCGGCTCTTTTCCGATCACATCAAGACCTGCGCCGCCGATCTTTCCGCTCTTCAGTGCATCGATCAGATCCTGCTCGTTGACAAGCCCGCCGCGGGCTACATTGATCAGAATCACGCCGTCTTTCATCTTCTCGATGTTTTCACGACGGATCAGTTCCGTGGTCTGCTCCGTCTGCGGGCAGTGCAGCGTAATCATATCGGACGTTCTGAAGAGCGTCTCCTCATCCGTAAAGCACAGCTGTTCATTCGCATAATCTGTGTACTTTTCAGGATGTGCGGTATAAACCAGAATCTTCATCCCGAAGCTTTCTGCAATTTTTGCGACGGTCCGTCCGATACTTCCGAACCCGTAGATTCCGAGCGTCTTGCCGCTGATCTCAATAATCGGCGCCTTCCAGTAGCAGAAGGTCTCAACGCGGCTCCAGTCTCCCGCTTTCACACTGGCATTGTGCATCGTAATCTTCGATGCCAGATCAAGCAGAAGCCCAAATGCATGCTGCGCGACCGAGTCCGTTCCGTAGGCCGGCACATTTGTCACCGGAATCCCGCGGCGGGCGGCCGCCTCCAGATCTACGACATTGTAACCCGTCGCGCATACGCCGACATAGCGGATGCCGGGGAATCTCTCAAATACCGCTTCATCAATCACCACTTTATTAGTGAGAACGATTTCTGCATCGCCGATCCGGTCCCATTTCTCTGCCTCTGTTGTATTTCCATACAAAACCGTATCACAGAGGTCTGTTACAGGTGCCCAGGAAAGGTCCCCCGGGCTGACCGCCTCTGACTCAAGAATCACTGCTTTCTTTCTGCTGTCCATTGAAATATACCCGCTTCCTGTCATTATTTTTTTCATTCCAAAATTATTCATTTATTCTAACATAGAACAGCCGGTCTATACAGACCTTCTCTCTGACCCATTTCTAAAGAATCCATAAAATCGTGCAAAAATCAACAGAAAATGAGCAAATATACATGCCTGTTTATTACTTTACATCCTAAAAAAATATGCTATACTACATCTGTATCTTCGGAAATCTGTTGTCACAGGTTCCGGAAAGCATTAATCTCCCCGCATCAGAGGGGCAATTATTTGGAGGATTCATCATGCAGACATATCAGCCCGTGAAAGAAGGTAAAGTACGTGAAATCTATGATGTCGGGGAAAATCTGATCATGGTCGCTACCGACCGCATCTCCGCATTCGACGTGATTCTGAAAAATCAGATCGTCAAAAAAGGCGCCGTCCTGACCCAGATGTCCAAGTTCTGGTTTGATCTGACCAAAGACATCATCCCGAATCATATGATCAGTGTTGATACAAATGATATGCCGGAATACTTCCGTCAACCGCAGTTCGAGGGCAACAGCATGCTCTGCAAGAAACTGACCATGCTGCCGATCGAGTGCATCGTGCGCGGCTATATCACCGGCAGCGGCTGGGCAAGCTACCAGGAGAACGGAACAGTCTGCGGTATTGAACTTCCGCGCGGTCTGAATGAATGTGACCAGCTTCCGGAAGCAATCTACACACCGAGCACAAAGGCAGATCTTGGCGATCATGATGAAAACATCAGCTATGAGAAGAGCATCGAGGTTCTGGAAGCTGCTTTCCCGGGCAAGGGTGAAGAATATGCAAAGGCCATCAAAGATGCAACGCTTGCACTTTATAAGAAATGTGCCGACTTTGCAAAAGAACACGGCATCATCATCGCAGACACCAAGTTTGAATTCGGTCTGGATGAAGACGGCAATATCGTTCTCGGCGACGAGATGCTGACACCTGACAGCAGTCGTTTCTGGCCGCTGGAAGGCTACGAGCCGGGACATGGCCAGCCGTCCTTCGACAAGCAGTTCGTCCGTGACTGGCTCAAGGCAAATCCGGACAGCGACTACAACCTGCCGCAGGATGTCATCGATAAAACAATCGAGAAATATCTGGAAGCTTACAAGCTTCTGACCGGCGAAGCGCTTTAATCTGTTTAAAAAAATAAAGCAGCGGGGATTGTTCCCCGCTGTATTTCATTTCTTTCATTCACTTTACAGGAGCATCTGATATGCATGAATTAAGTTATGTGGTACGCTTTGCGGACCGGGCTATTGCCATTGCAGAGCAGCAGCATGCCGCCTCCGTCCGGAAGCTGGTTGTCCAGGTCGGCGAGATGACAGACGTTCTGCCGGAATATCTCCAGAAATACTATCCGGAAGTCGCAGCCGGAACGATTCTGGAAGGTTCTGTTCTGGAGACAGAGCCGCTGCGGGCAAAAGTAAAATGCCTGCAGTGCGGCAATGAATACCATCCCGAAAAAGAAACCAATTATCTCTGCCCTGCCTGCGGCAGCGCCAGCGGAAAGGTTCTTGAAGGGCGGCAGGTTGTTCTGAAGGAAGTTGTAACGGAGTCTTTTTAATGTTTTTTAGATCGGAGGGATGTCTCTCGGCTCAGATGGAATTCGCCGTGAGACATCCCTCCGATCTTTCTGATTCAGAACAAACGGCAGCGTTCAGGTCGTCCTGCTCAGATGGGATTCGCAGGAGAGACCTGTACGCTGCCGGTCACACCATTTAGAGAATTTCCGCAAGTTCCAGGAGCAGACGCTCACTCTTCTCCCAGCCGAGGCATGGATCAGTGATGGATTTTCCGTAGATTCCGCCGCCGATTTTCTGTGCGCCGTCTTCGATATAACTCTCGATCATCAGCCCCTTGACCAGGCTGTGGATATCTGCTGATACATGGCGGCTGTGTATAACATCCTGCGCAATCCGGATCTGTTCCAGATAGTTCTTGCCGGAGTTGGAGTGGTTGGTATCGATGATGCATGCCGGATTGACAAGTTCTCTCGAATGATACTCTTCGATCAGATTCCGGAGATCCTCGTAATGATAATTCGGAATATGACGGCCTGATTTGCTGTCATGACCGCGCAGAATCGCATGCGCCAGCGGATTTCCTTCCGTTCTGACTTCCCATCCCCGGTAAACAAATGTCTGACGGCTCTGCGCAGCCGTGATGGAATTCATCATCACGTCCATCTCGCCGCTTGTCGGATTTTTCATACCGGCAGGAATCCCGATTCCGCTTGCAACAAGCCGGTGCTGCTGGTCTTCCACCGAACGCGCGCCGACCGCAACATAGGACAGCAGATCCGACAGATATCTGTGATTTTCCGGATACAGCATTTCCTCCGCACAGGTAAAGCCGGTCTCCTGAACAATCCGTGTATGCATTTCACGAATGGCAATAATTCCCGCCAGCATGTCCTCTGCCTTCTCAGGATCCGGCTGATGCAGCATTCCCTTATACCCTTTCCCGAGTGTCCGCGGTTTATTGGTATATGCCCGGGGAATGATCAGCAGCTTATCCGCAACCTTTTCCTGCACCTTTGCCAGCCGGCACATATAATCCAGAACAGCTGTCTCATTGTCCGCCGAACACGGTCCGATCAGAATCAGAAATTTATCGCTCCTGCCGGTAAAAACATCCGCAATCTCCCGGTCCCGGCGCTCCTTGATTAAGCGGACCATCTCGCCGCTCGGATAAGTCTCCTTCAGCTCCGCCGGCGTCGGCAGCTTCCGGACAAACTCCATTTTCATTTCCATAGTTTATATTCCTCGTTTTCGGGGAGACAGGGGACGGTTCTCTGTCTCCTTTTTATCATCTCTGCAAAACATCGACAGGATACATTTCCAAAGCAGCGAATTCCACCTGAGCTGCGTGGAAATTGTATCCTGTCAAAATCACATGGCTTGAAAGAGGAGACAGGGAACCGTCCCTTGTCTCCTTATATATTTCTGTAACCATCCAGAATATGATTATACAACGTCCGGACCGCGGGCGCCATAAGTTGTGTGTTCAGGGATGCAAGTCCGATCATCCTGCCTGCCTCCGGCTTCAGGCGGTACTGCCGCACCTGATAAGGAATATCATTCATAACGAGGCTGGGCATGATACAGATCCCGAATCCACTCGCTACCAGCGCAATGGTAGACAGGTCATCCACAACATGATAACCGGTCTGCACACGCAGTTCATTGTCCCGCAGAAACTTCTGAATATCGGCGTCAGTCGATTCGCGCTGCACGACAAACCTGTGACGCGACATTTCCTCGACGGTCATATAATCTGTGTCGTCCTGTTTCTGAAAATCCATCGGAACGATGCATACAAGTTCATCGTGATAAAACGACTCAATGCTCAAGTCTCCGGCACTGGATGTTGAGAGAAACCCAAAATCAACAATTCCATTCTTGATCCAGTAAGAAACATCGTCGTAAGTTCCCTCGAAAACTTCAATCTCAATCTCCGGATACTGCGCCCCGAACGACTGGATAATTGACGGCATCCAGTTTGTGCAGACACTGGAGAAACACCCGACCTTGACTTTACCCTGCTTCAGCCCTTTCAGTTCGGAGACAGCCTGCTGCAGGCTCTCATCACTGTTCAGTACTGCATTTACATAGGGAAGCATGTGCTCACCGTGATTTGTAAGCATAACGCCGGAACGGCTTCGCGTAAATACCGCGAAGCCGAGCTCTTTTTCCATCGATGCGACTGCATGGCTGATCGCCGACGGCGTCAGACCGAGCACATCGGCAGCTTTGTGAAAGCTTCCGATTTCCGCAACCGTCTTGAATACCTGGTATGATAAAAGTGTCATAATCATTCTCCAAATCAGGGCTTGTCGGTGAGTCAACGGGGACGTTTCTCCTTGACTCACCTTTGACTTACTGACAACCCCAATTTATCAGCCCCGCGCACAGAGATACTGCAGATCTTCCCAGCGGCGGTCAACTTCTTCCTGGAACT
>JAFUCM010000047.1 GCA_017459675.1 Eubacterium sp. | reverse complement strand
TCATGAACTGTATTCAGTTGTCAAGGAGCAAGATCAATGGCTACTATTAACTATCGCTATCAGTAAATACTTTTGGCGACTCAATCATAAGATTAATGGGTGACAGTTCCAGAGTAATCGAATAAACCAAAGCACAGGATGGGTTTATCGGGTTATAACCCGAAAAAGAAAGGACGTTCCGCAAAACCAATGATGCGGGGCGTCTTTTTCTGTGGAATTGTGCAGGCATCACCACCTGAAGAAAACTCAGATATCCCTAACCGCATAGCAAACATCCACAATTTCCTATTCAAAAATACGGTGTGTTCGTCAATATACATTCCCGGTTCAAAATGCTACAATTGGGTTAGTTAAATCTGCGGAAAGAAAACGTAAATGAGATAGATTCGAAGGAGGAGGGATTGCAGATGAGAGCGAAAAATGAAATGGACAGCAGGCTGTATCTGCGGCTTGTTAGAGCGTGTTTTATCCTTGCGGCAGTGGTGCTGGCATTTGGCGTAGGCAAGTGGATGCAGAGAGATGTGTATGCAGGAAGCAATCTGTCTGGAGGAGCGCATAAAGCCAGTGAAATAGCAGGAGAAACCAATTGGACGGTTACTGGTGATATTGTAATTGAAATGGATGAAGATGCCACATTAGGCACGCTTGATGCGACTGGACATGATATCACTATCAAAGGTAATAAAACACTGACAATAAAAGGGAATTCAACTTTAATAGCAGCAAATAATATAACCGTCGAAGATACGACATTGAAGCTGACTGTGAATGAAGGGGCATCCGATGATACAAATGCGGTTAATGTAAAAAACGACATTTCACTAAAAAATGTAAACTTAGAGATTGATAATCCAAGAGGCGAAGGTATATATGCAGATTATGGAGATGGAGATGTTATTTTACAAGGAAGCAGTGTCAGGATTGATTCAGAGTATGATTGTATTGATTCAAAGCATGATATTAATGTAAATAGTACAGGGTTATTTTTGAAATCAAACAACGGTGGTCTATGGGCAAAAAAAATATTTATTTACAGAACTCGAATGGAACTATAGATGCAAACTGGGGATTATTTTCAGATGGAGGAGATATCCATATTGATAATAGTGAACTAGCAATTAACTGTAAAGATAATACGGTTCTTGATGCATATCAGGGGAAAATCATTCTTTCAGATAACATCTATGTAAAATCACCCGCCAGCACAAAAATCTGTCAGGCGGAAGTGGATGGATATATTGAGACTAACGTCCTCTGCAATGCAGACGGCAGCATTGTCACTAGCTGCGTCATAGCAAAAAAACGAGTTTCTGATGACATCTGCAAAATCTCTGCCATCCCGGCGCAGAACTACACCGGTGCATCCATTACCCCGCCCGTTACGGCTACGTGGAACGGTACGCCGATGAAAGAGGGCACGGACTTTACTGTTACTTACAAGAACAATACGAATGCCGGAACTGCGACGGCTACCGTCGCAGGCAAAGGCAATTACACCGGCACGAAGGACATAACCTTCACAATTACGGACTCCATGCCGGCAGGCACAAAAGTAAAAGCAGGAGGCCAGGAGTATAAGGTCATCAATGCGACGACGGCTGCATTCACGAAAGCGAAGAACAAGAAATCCGTCACCGTCCCGGCAACGATTACAGTGAACGGCCGGAAATTTGCCGTGACGCAGGTAAATGCGAAGGCGTTCAAGGGCAAGAAGATCCGCACCGTAACAATCGGCAAGAACGTGACGAAAATCAAGGCAAATGCCTTCAAGGGAAGCCCGGCGACAAAACTCATTCTTAAGACCAAACTGCTGAAAAAGAAAACAGTGAAAAATGCGCTGAAAGGTTCGAAGATAAACACCGCGCAGGTGAAGGTGGGAAAAGCGAGCGCAAACAAGAAGATAAAGAAAGCCTATAAGAAATTCTTCACGAAGAAGGTTCTCGGAAGAAATGTAACGCTGAAGTAGGACAATGATGACTGGAGAAGTGGCGTCCCGCAAAACTGCGGGGCGTCTTTTTCTGTGGAATGCGGAGCAGTCTTATGGTACATTAAAAATGTGAGTAAAAATCCTTTTTTCAGGAGGATAATTTTCAGTGATTAAAATACTATTCATCTGTCTGGGCAATATCTGCAGGTCTCCCATGGCGGAGTTTGTCATGAAGGATCTGGTGGAGCAAGAAGGCCTGTCTGATCAGATTCTGATTGATTCAGCAGGCACGTCAGCCGAGGAATACGGCAATCCGGTCTATCCGCCTGCGCGTCGGATTCTCGCGGAGCATGGCATTTCCTGCGCGGGAAAATACGCGCGCCGCATGTCTGCGGAAGATTATAAGAAGTTCGATATGCTGATCTGCATGGAAGAGATGAATGTCCGCAGCATGCGCCGGTTTGTCAAGGGCGATCCGGAAGGGAAGATCAGCCTGCTGATGGACTACACGGACCGGCCGGGCGATGTGGCGGATCCTTATTATTCCGGTGATTTTCAGGCGACCTGGCGGGATGTTTGGGACGGCTGCAACGGCCTGCTGGAATATCTGAAGAAGAATCTGAAACAGCACCATGATCATTAATAACATGGTGATCTAAAGTGACAAGGCTCTTTGGATAACATGACTGTATAAATTAACGTGGCATTATGAAACAAAACAATCATACAGGGAAATTTCATACAAAAAGATCGCTGGTGATTTATTTCCTCAAAGGGAGTCTCCGGTATTTCATCCTGAGCATTGTGTTTGCCAGCATTGTTTCGCTGGCGGATCTGATGAATCCCAAGATCATCGAATACACTGTGGACTCGGTGATCGGGGATCAGCCGCTCGCGGCGCCGGAATTTGTCCGGAAGCTGGCAGATGCCGCAGGCGGGACCGGATTTTTGCGGGAACACCTGTATCTGATCGCGCTTCTGGTACTTGGGATCGCGCTGCTGGGTGCGGTGTGCCGGTATCTTTTCATGCTCTTCGATTCACTGGGGGCGGAGACATTTGTGCAGAAGACGCGGGACAGTCTGTTTGCGCACATTGTCCGTCTGCCGTATGCATGGCACAGCGAGAATCACACCGGTGATATTATTCAGCGGTGCACATCTGATGTAGAGACAATCAAGCTGTTTATTTCGGAGCAGCTGATGTCTCTTTTTCGCGTGGTTCTGCTGATCGTTCTGTCCCTCTGGTTTATGATGCGGATTCACGTCGGCCTGGCACTGGCAGAGGCCCTGTTTATCCCGGTCATGGTTCTGAGTTCTGTATTTTTCCACAATAAAGTCGGCGCTGCCTTTGAGAAGGTTGACCGTGAAGAGGGAAAGCTGTCGAGCATTGCGCAGGAAAATCTGACCGGCGTGCGTGTTGTGCGCGCCTTTGGCCGTGAAGTGTTCGAGCAGGAGCGTTTTATGCGGCAGAACGCCGGCTATACCAATCTCTGGTATCATCTGCAGTTTATACTGGCGGCATTCTGGACATCCGGAAATATTTATGCGACCGTGCGCAATCTGGTGGTTACGGTTATGGGTGTGGTGTTCTGTGTACAGGGAAGTCTGACAGCTGGCGGATTTATCGCATTTCTCTCATACAATGCACTGATCTCCCTGCCGGTGCGCGGCCTCGGACGTGTGATTACAGAAATGAGCAAGGCGGAGATTTCCATTGACCGTTTGCGTTACATTATGAATGCGGAAGAAGAGCAGGATGATGTTCCGGCAGATTCCTTCGGGACGCCGCGTGTACAGGGTGCTACAGGAATGGCAGCTGCATTTGAGAATGCTTCTGTATCGGAGGGCAGTACGGTATCTGTGAATGCGAAGGAAGGTGGAGAAAAGAATTATGATTCCTGCTTCCGCGGTGACATCGTCTTCTCACATGTTTCCTTCACCTATCCCGGCAGAGATCATGAAATCCTGCACGATGTGTCATTTACCGTGCCGGCCGGCAAAACGGTCGGTATTCTCGGCAGCACCGGAAGCGGCAAGACGACACTGCTGTCGCTGCTGAACCGGCTGTATGAACTGCCGGAGGAGCAGAATGCCGGAAGCATCACAATCGGCAGCACAGATATCCGGGAGATTCCGCGATCCGAACTGCGGCGGCAGATTGGCATGGTGCTGCAGGAGCCGTATCTGTTCTCGCGAAGCCTGGCGGAAAATATCGGTATCGCCTGTGAAAACGTTACGCAGGCGGAGCTGGACAGGGCAGCTTCGATTGCGTGTCTGGATGAAACAATTGAACATATGTCACGCGGGTACGAGACATTTGTCGGCGAGCGCGGCGTGACACTCTCCGGCGGCCAGCGGCAGCGTGCCGCCATTGCACAGATGCTGGTCAGAAGGACGCCGGTTATGATCTTTGACGACGCGCTGTCCGCGGTCGATGCCGAGACAGATGCCCGGATCCGGCAGAAGATGCAGGAGCAGATTGATGATTCGACGGTTCTGCTGGTATCACACCGCATCACAACGCTGATGCACGCAGATGAAATCATCGTACTGGAAGCCGGCAGAATCACAGAGCGCGGCACCCACGATGAATTGCTCGCCGGGGGCGGCACCTATGCCCGCGTCTACGAACTGCAGACCCGCGACTGAGGCTGGAGGAGACAGAGAACCGTCCCTTGTTTCCTTGCGAAGCTATATTTGGCAGGAGCCGTGAGACGATCATGTGTCATCCTGCGAATTCTATCTGAGCAGGAGACGCATGATCGTCTCACGGCTCCGGAGAAATAACATGAACAAAAAACTCCCACTCTTCGGCATCCCCAAACTGATGCCGTTCATCCGTCCGTACGGAAAAAAACTGATTTTCATGATCGTGCTCGGCGCGCTGAGCAGTTTTGCGGACACGGTTTTCCCGCTGTTTAACAGCTATGCGATTGATCATTTTATCGCACAGCGTACGACACAGGGGATCGTGTATTTTGTGCTGCTGTATCTCGGCGTGATGGTGCTGCAGGAGCTGGATAATTTCTATTGTCTCTACCAGTGCGGCAAGATCGAACTTTCGATCGACCGGGATCTGCGCAATGCGGCATTTGATCATCTGCAGACGCTTTCATTTTCGTATTTTAACCAGCACAGTGTCGGGTATATTCATGCGCGTGTGATGAGTGATACGGCAAAGATCGGAGAACTGGTTGCCTGGCGCATGATGGATGTTGTCTGGAATGTCTCCTATATTGCATTTGTTCTGGTTATGATGCTTTCGCTGAATGCAAGGCTGGCGTTCTATGTGTTCCTTCTGGTGCCGGTGGCGATTCTTGTGATTCTGTTTTTTGAGAAGAAGCTGGTCGGACTGTACCATCAGATCCGGGAAATCAATGCAAAGATTACGGTGAATTTCAATGAGGGCATCCCCGGTGCGAGGAGCATCAAGGTGCTCGCGGGGGCAGAGAAGATTACAGATGAATTCCGGCAGGATACAGCCAGGATGCGCCGCACATCCGTGAATACGACGCATCAGGCGGCCATGCTTACTTCGATTGTGACACTGCTGTCATCCGCGGCGCTGTCCATGGTTCTGTGGCGCGGCGGATGGATTACCATGCAGGGTGTCATCCGGATCGGTACGCTTTCTGTTTTTATGTCCTATGCAGTGGGAATTCTGGAGCCGATTCACAGTATTATTACGACGCTGTCGACCCTGATTTCCATTCAGGTAAATATCGACCGCCTGATGCATTTGCTGGAGGAGGTTTCGGATGTGGCGGATACGGAGGAGGTGCAGGCTGTATACGGCGACAACTTCCATTCGAAGCGGGAAAACTGGGAAGAACTACACGGGGATATCAGCTTCCGGGATGTCACCTTCCGCTATCCTGACGGAGATGAATATGTACTGGAGCATTTCAATCTGGAAGTGCCGCAGGGAACCAATGTGGCAATTGTCGGGGAAACCGGAGCCGGCAAGTCCACGCTGGTGAACCTTGTCTGCCGCTTTTATGAGCCGACAGAAGGACAGGTGCTGATTGACGGACGGGATGCGCGGGAGCGCTCGCAGCTCTGGCTGCACAGCAATATCGGCTATGTTCTGCAGACACCGCATCTGTTTTCCGGTACGGTTCGGGAAAATCTGTGCTATGGCAAGCCGGACGCATCTGACCGGGAAATCTGGCAGGCACTGCAGGCTGTGTCGGCTGATTTTGTTGTCAGGAAAATGAAGAACGGGCTGGATACTGAAGTGGGCGAAGGCGGTGATATGCTTTCGACCGGCGAAAAGCAGCTGCTGTCATTTGCAAGGGCGCTGCTTGCTGATCCGCGGATTCTGGTGCTGGATGAGGCAACCGCCTCCATCGACACCGTCACAGAAAAAGCGATTCAGGACGCAATTGCGGCGATCATCAGGGGCAGAACGTCATTTGTGATTGCGCACCGCCTTTCGACGATTGTCGGTGCGGATACGATTCTGGTTGTCAGGGACGGCAGGATCACAGAGCAGGGAACACACCGGGAACTGATGCAGGCCCGGGGATATTACTACAGTCTCTACCGTCAGCAGGTCGAGGGGACGGCATGGACCTGAGCAGGGCGGAGACACATTTCGTGCGCTGTGCAGTACTGTTATAAAGCATGGGAAGACACATTTCATGCGCTTGTGCAGCACGCGCGCGATCAGAAATCGCGGTGGAATCCCGCCTGCGAATTCCGCCTGCGTGCAGAGTGGTACAAGTGCACGCTTTCAGGTATGGTCAAGTGTGTTTTAAAATACAAATCAGAAATAATATCCATAGTGTGCAGGTGGAATATTGTGGGTTTTAGCATGCGGCGCGGTCTTTTCGTTTATTGAATTCATACAAATCTTACAGAAATATATGTCATCCTCCAGTAAAAACTTACAATTTGTATTGTGCAAATTATATAATTTTTGCGTTTTTTTAGAACAAATTAGGTAACAAAACGTAAAAATGTGATAAATTAAACCTATTTTTCCGGGAAAGTATTGAAAATGAACTAAAATATGGTATGATTATGACTAAGATATTAGTAATATTTTATGGTGTATAAGTGGGCGCGTTTTTATTATTTTATGAACCATGTCTGTTTGCAAATAGCAATTGATATTTGCACCCTGGGTGAGTTTCAGGAAATGTATGAGGAGGAATGGGCATGAAGATGCAGAGTGCGGGGGTTCTGACTCCGTCTTTTATCGATTTCGCAATCCCATCTTCGTTTGCCAGAGAAACGCTGTATTATCCGATTGAGTACGGTAAATTCTTCTGCGACAGCAGTTATTATATTGAGCGGAACTATCTTGATCAATATGCACTGGTGTTTGTGTGTTCCGGCAGTCTTAATATCAGGCTGGAAGGCCGGGAAGGTAAAGTGGAAAAGAATCAGGTGATTCTGCTGGACTGCAGAGTGCCGCAGACGTACTGGTGTACAGAGGAAACCGAATTTTTGTGGTTCCACTTTGACGGATGCAATACAGCTGGCTATACGAAGTTTCTGTGGGATAAATTCGGAAGTACAATTCTTACACCGGAGGATCCGGAGCAGATTGAAAAATGCTTTGAACAGATGTTTTATTATCTGAAGTCAGATACTATCAATGAGCACATGATCTCGCTGCAGATCAGTCAGATCCTGGCGAATCTTGCAAGTTCAGAATCGACTGTGGTCGGAAGCAAAGTGTTTAACCCGGTAATTCATCACATCAGAGAGCATTTTGATGAGGAAATCATGTTGGATGATCTGATGGAGATCTGCGGGTTGAGTAAATCTTATTTCATCAGGGAATTCAAGAAACAGGTGGGAAGTACGCCGCATGAATATCTGCTTGCATACAGACTGCGTCAGGCAAAACAGATGCTTCAGATATCAGCACAGTCTATCGAAGAGATTGCTGAAGCATGCGGCTTCAACAGCACGTCGCATTTTGCACGTGCATTCAAGAAAGAAAATCAGATGACACCGACTGATTTCAGAAATATTCAATTCTGATCAGAAAGAGACAGCTTTCATGATCGGCCGAATCAGATATGCTTCCAGAAGGCATATCCGGTTCGGCCCTTTCTTTTGTGGTGCATCAGGCTTCCGGTGTGTCGTTTTCAGCCAGAAATTCATTGAGAATCCGCTCAACTTCTTCCTCGCCGAGATTACTCATATGCTCAGTCAGATAGGCGATTTCATTGAAAATATTAATCGGCTGTTTCTTTCCGGGCGCATTGTCAGCACCGCAGCTGCAGCCATTTGTCTGCTGTTCTCCTGCCGTCAGACTCATTTCATCGGTATTTACAATTTTATCTTCCATGGTGAAACCTCCTGGATTGTATTTACTAATAATATCAGTGTACAGGAAAAGGGATCAGAAGACAAGGCGTTGGAAACCGGGACGTCGGAGACAGGGACACCGAAAATAAGGTTGTGTAACGAAATAATAACCGCTATAATCAGTGGTATGAGTACTTTGATCCGGTCGTTGATCGACCAGCTTGATGCAGAGCACACTTTAAGCCGCGGAGAGTATGAAACCCTGCTTACAGAATGGGACAGGAGCGATGCTGCCTATGCGGCGGCAAAGGCTGTGGTCTGGCGTCAGCATTATTTTTCCAACAAAATATATGTACGCGGTCTGATTGAGTTTACGAATATCTGCAGAAACGATTGTTATTATTGTGGAATTCGCAGAGGCAACCACGCGGTAGAACGCTATCGGCTGACGGAGGAGCAGATTCTGTCCTGCTGCCGGGAGGGATATGCGCTTGGATTTCGCACTTTTGTGCTGCAGGGCGGCGAAGACGCGTATTTTACGGATGAAAGAATGTGCGGGATTGTCGCGAAGATCCGGCGGCAGTTCCCGGACTGCGCGATCACGCTCTCACTGGGCGAGCGGAGCCGGGAAAGTTATCAGCGTCTGTATGACGCAGGTGCGGACCGCTATTTGCTGCGCCACGAGACGGCAGATGCGGAGCATTACGGAAAGCTGCATCCATCCGAACTTTCCTGGGAACACCGCATGCAGTGCCTGCGGGATCTTCGTGAGACCGGCTATCAGGTCGGATGCGGATTTATGGTCGGATCTCCATATCAGAAGCCGGAGCATCTGGCGAAAGATCTCTGCTTTATACAGGAATTCCGGCCGGAAATGTGCGGTATCGGTCCGTTCATCCCGCATCATCAGACGCCGTTTGCAGAGGAGCCGGCGGGCAGCTATGAGCTGACGCTGTTTCTGCTGTCGCTGCTGCGGCTGATCAAGCCGGATCTGCTGCTTCCATCGACGACAGCGCTGGGAACGATCAATCCCCGCGGCCGTGAGATGGGAATACTGGCTGGGGCAAATGTTGTTATGCCGAATCTTTCCCCGACAGACGTGCGCAAACAATATGAGTTGTATGATAATAAGATCTGTACCGGTGATGAATCTGCCCAGTGCAGAGACTGTCTTGAGACGCGTATGGAAAGCATCGGGTGTGAGATCGTGACAGACCGCGGAGATGCACCGGGATCAACATTTTGATATGTTAATCTGATCGCGGCGGGATGCTTGACAGTCGTACGTTTGTGGGATATTCTATTTGAGATGGGACGAAAGTTCCGTGATAATGATTATGATCCACAGGAAGATGATTTCATATTCTGACTGCAGGATCAACAACAGAATCTGCCAGTCTGAATGCAAGGAATTTCCGAGCAGAAGATGGAAGACCAGCATACCGGCGTATAACTGTGATCCGGTATATATGTGCAGGATCCCGTTTGTCCCGCATTATATGTAATGTGCTTTTTCATCCTCTCTGTCAGCTGGCAGAGGGGATTTTTTGCATTCCAGAATTCTTCGGGTTTTCTGGAACAGTTCCCGTCCCAGGCGTGTGAAACGCCAACCGGCCGGTGTGAATAAAGGAGAACGGAAATGGAAACACGCGTCGCAGTTATTGGCATCATTGTAAAAGAAACCGATTCAGCAGGCAGACTGAATGCGCTGCTTCATGAATATGGTTCTTATATCATCGGGCGGATGGGTGTACCGTACAAGGAACGGGGCATCAATATTGTATCAATTGCCATCGATGCGCCGAATGACATCATTTCCGCACTGACTGGAAAGATCGGGAAACTGCCGGGCATCAGTGTCAAGACGGCATATGCGCCGGTCTAGAATGCAGGAACTGATTATGCGATACGATAGAACAGCCAGACACAATTGAAACTGCAGAACACAATTGGACAAAAGAATACAATTGGAACAAAAGAATACAATTGGAACAAAAGAATACAATTGGAACAACAGAACACAATGAAACAGAAAGGAAGGATAACATGGCAGCTTACAATGTAAAATCAATGAAGGCAGATGAATTTATCTCACATGAGGAAATTCTGGAGACACTTAGCTTTGCGGAGGCGAATAAGCACAATGTCGAACTGATTGATGCGATTCTGGAGAAGGCAAAACCGGTCCGCAAGGGTTCCGAGACAACCTGTGCAGGGCTTTCCCACAGAGAAGGAGCGGTTCTTCTGGCTTGTGATATTCCAGAGAAAAATGAAGAAATTTTCCGCCTGGCAGAGGAGATCAAGCTGGCGTTCTACGGCAACCGCATCGTCCTCTTTGCACCGCTGTATCTTTCCAACTACTGTGTCAACGGCTGCCTGTACTGTCCCTATCATATGAAAAATAAAAACATTCCGCGTAAAAAACTGACGCAGGAAGAGGTGAAACAGGAAGTTATTGCACTGCAGGATATGGGCCACAAGCGCCTGGCAATTGAGGCGGGAGAGCATCCGACAGAAAATCCGATCGAATATATTCTGGAATGCATCAATACGATTTACAGTATCAAACATAAGAATGGTGCAATCCGCCGCGTCAACGTCAATATTGCTGCAACGACTGTTGAAAATTACCGCAAACTGAAGGAAGCCGGAATCGGTACCTATATCCTGTTCCAGGAGACCTACAACAGAAAGAACTATGAGTATCTGCATCCGACCGGCCCGAAGAGTGATTACGCATATCATACAGAGGCAATGGACCGTGCCATGACAGGCGGGATCGATGATGTTGGTCTGGGCGTTCTGTATGGTCTGGACAACTATATGTATGAATATGTCGGACAGCTGATGCATGCAGAGCATCTGGAGGCTGTCTTCGGGGTCGGCCCGCACACCATCAGTGTGCCGCGTGTCAAGCCGGCAGATGATATCGATCCGGATGATTTTGATAACAGTATTACAGACGAACTGTTCGAGAAGATCATCGCCTGTATCAGAATCGCAGTTCCGTATACCGGCATGATTATTTCCACACGCGAGAGCGAAGAAGTGCGCAAGAAGGCTCTGTCGATCGGTATCTCTCAGATCAGCGGCGCGTCCCGCACATCTGTCGGCGGATATACAGAGTCTGACCGTCCGCATGATACTGAGCAGTTTGATGTCTCTGACCAGCGCTCTCTTGACGAAGTCATTCACTGGCTGATGGATATGGGCTACATCCCGTCCTTCTGCACGGCGTGCTACCGCGAAGGCCGTACCGGCGACCGGTTCATGAGTCTGTGCAAGACCGGACAGATTCAGAACTGCTGTCATCCGAACGCGCTGATGACACTCAGTGAGTTCCTTTCGGACTATGCTTCCGAAGAAACCCGGGAGGTCGGCATGAAACTGATCGAGAAGGAACTGGAGACCATTCCGCAGGAGAAGGTAAGAAAGATTGCCCGGGAGCATATTTTCGATATTACACATTCGGATCAGAGGGATTTTTATTTCTAAAACGGGGTATGTCGGGTTCGCGCCTGTTTTACAGGATGCCATTTTCTACGCGGCTCAGGTGGGATTCGCCGCTTTAGAAAAGGCATCCTGATACAGGCGCTGCATAATAACAAACCCCGATTTGTCGGAAGCATAGGAGGAGAAAGCATGAGTCTGCAGGCACAGCCATCTTCGGAGCGTATCCATATCGCCTTCTTTGGCGTGCGGAATGCCGGAAAATCAAGTATTGTAAATGCGGTGACAGGACAGGATCTGTCACTGGTTTCAGATGTCGCAGGGACGACGACAGATCCGGTGCAGAAGGCGATGGAGCTGCTGCCGCTCGGACCGGTTGTCATCATTGATACGCCCGGTATCGATGATGTCGGTACACTGGGGGAACAGCGCGTGGAGCGCACGCGCAATGTTCTGCGGCGTGCGGAAATAGCTGTTCTGGTGGTGTCTGCAGAAACCGGCCTGCAGGAGGCTGACCGCGAGCTGATCAGACTGTTTCAGGAGCGGAAGCTTCCATATCTTGTGGTTCTGAATAAAGTTGATTTGATCGGAAGCAATTCCCGTGCATCTCAGATGAAATTCGATGTATCAGGAATTGTTTCCGGTTCAGAAGAAAGGACGGGAGAGCAGGATCTTGCACAGGCTGATACACCTTTCGCGGTGCTTGAAGCCAGTGCAGTCACTGGTGCCGGCATTCATGAACTGAAAGAAGCGCTGGGGCGGCTTGTACCGACGGCTAAGAAACCCAGGCCGCTGGTGGCGGATCTGGTGGAGCGGGGGGATTTTGTTGTCCTGGTGACACCGATTGATGCGTCAGCGCCGAAGGGAAGAATGATTCTGCCGCAGCAGATGATGATCCGCGGCCTGCTGGATGCGGGCGCGATTCCGGTTGTCTGCCGTGAGTTCGAGTATGCGGATACGCTTGCGCAGCTGGGGAAGACGCCGCGCATGGTTATCACGGATTCACAGGTATTTGAAAAGATTGACCGGGAGACGCCGGCAGAGATTCCGCTTACTTCATTCTCGATCATGATGGCCCGGTTCAAGGGAACGCTCGCAGGTGCTGTCAGCGGAGCGCGTTTCTTGAGGGAACTGCGGGATGGCGATACGGTTCTGATTTCCGAGGGCTGCACACATCACCGGCAGTGCGAAGATATCGGAACGGTCAAGATGCCGAACTGGATCCGGAATTATACAGGAAAAAATGTGGAATTCCGTTTTACATCCGGCGGCACATTTCCGACTGACTTTTCGGATGTTAACATGATTGTCCACTGCGGCGGCTGTATGCTCAATGAAAAAGAAATGCAGTCCCGCGCGGCAGAAGCACGGGCGGCCGGTGTGCCCATGACGAATTACGGGATCGCCATCGCCCAGATGCACGGGATTCTGGACCGGAGTATCGAACTGTTTGACTGAAATGGAAGAACAGTTTCGCTGCCGCAAAATGAAAACAGGAATAATTTACTGACAGAGGGGAACTGCTGCAGTCAGCATTTGATTCAGTGCGAATGCAGCAGCTCTTTTTGGCAGGAAATGCGCAAGGAAATTAATTTACAAAATCATATGCCAGTCCTTATAATGGTAGGGTGCATGAATCTGCAGAAAAACGGAACAGGCAGGCGGGATATGTCTGCTGAACACAGGAAGGATATGCGCCAGGTCCGGAAAACGGACTTGTTTTGACGGGCAATTGTGCAACACAAGGGAGAGGCATCATGATCGGAATCGGAATTGACACAGGCGGCACCTGTACGGACGCAGTAATCTATGATCTGGACAGTACAGAGATACTCGCCAGTGCAAAGACACTGACAACGAAGGAAGACCTGAAAATCGGCATTGAAAATGTACTGCAGAAGATGCCGCAGGATCTGCTCGATCAGTGCAGACAGATCGCGCTTTCCACGACACTGGCAACCAATGCGTGTGTCGAGGACAAGGGCGGGCACGGCAAACTGATTCTGATCGGCGTCAATGAAAAAGTGTTTCAAGAGACGCATGAATCCTACGGCATCAAAAATGCGGAGGAAGTCATGCTGGTTCCGTGTAAAATCACGCAGGACCCGGAGACGTGTGCGCCGCCGGACTGGGAGGCGTTCAGGCGGGATCTGCCGGCATTTCTTGCAGATTGCGACTGCGTGAGCATCGTCCAGCTTTTTTCGGCAGATTACCATGGTGCTTATGAGAAGCATGCGGCCAAAATTGTACAGGAGATCAGTGATATTCCCGTGATTCTCGGCAATACGCTGTTTCCGGATCGAAATGCGATCCGCCGCGGATCCGGTGCACTTCTGAATGCCCGGCTGATTCCGGTGCTGCATGACTTTCTGGTCGCAATCAAGGAGGTTTTCGGCCGCCGCAACATGAACCTGCCGATCGCGATTATCCGAAGCGACGGGTCTCAGATGTCCGAAAAATTTGCGTCAGGCCGTCCGGTAGAGACGCTGCTCTGCGGACCGGCAGCCAGCGTCATCGGCGCTGCGGAACTGTCTTCTGTTGAGGATGCAATGATCGTGGACATCGGCGGCACGACGACGGATATTTCACTGATGAAGAAAGGCCTGCCGAAACGTGCGAAAAACGGCATCCGCGTCGGCGCGTGGAAGACATTTGTCAAGGGCCTGTATGTAGATACTTTCGGACTTGGCGGCGACACGGCCGTGCACTATGATTTTGGCGGCAAACTCTATCTGGAAAATTACCGTGTCATACCGCTCTGTAATCTCGCCGCACAGTATCCGCAGGTGACAAAAGAACTGAAAAAGCTGAGCGATGAATGGCGATTCCATACCTATTATCTGCATGAATTTTTTGTCCTGATGAAGGAACCGCCGGCAAACCATGTATATAGCCCGGAAGCACTGCAGCTCTGTGAGGCGCTGCGCAGCGGTCCGCTCTCTATGGAGCAGGCTGCAGAGGCGATGGGAAAAGACATTTACACCATGCATATCGAGGATCTCGAGAAGGATGGAGTAATCATGCGCGCAGGTCTGACCCCGACGGATATCATGCACATCCGGGGAGAATACACTGCGTTTGACGCAGAAGCATCCCGGCATGCGGCGGAATTTGTGGTCCGCTCTGCGACACCGGAGACGCTGGAGGAACTGTGTGAAGAAATCTATGATCTGATCGAGAAACGTCTCTATGAAAATATTCTCAGAATTCTGATTACTTCAGAATTTCCGGAATTTTATGAGAAGGACCCTGACCAGCAGCTGCAGGAGCTGATTGAAGTCAATTACCGCATGGCAAAGCAGGGCGAGGAGTCAGATGCATTTTTTACACCGTCTTTCCGTCTGCATGCGAAACTGATCGGTGTCGGTGCACCGACACATATCTTTCTGCCGCGTGTCGCAAAACTGCTGCATACAGAAGCCGTTATCCCGGAATATGCATCTGTTGCAAACGCGGTCGGCGCGATTGCCGGCAAGGTCGTAGCCATGACAACCGTTGAAATCAGACCGGCTGCCATGGGAGAAATTGACGGCTGTGAAGTCAACACTCAGAACAGCAGGCGCATATTTGAGACTTACGAAGAAGCGCTGGAATTTGCAAAACAGGAAGGGGCCGCAATCGCTGAAGAACACGTCCGTGAGCAGGGCGCTGCAGGGAAAATTGCGGTTACATACGATATTGAGCGGAATGAGGCAAAGATCGATCTCGGATCGACGATGTGGATTGCGGATACACTGACTGTGACTGCAACCGGAAATCCGGGACTCTGAATATATTACTTTCGGGGTGAAAAATGCCGCCGGGCGAATTAAATAATACTGTAAATGTGAGCTGCCGCGTACTGTGGCAGCTCATTTTAACGCGTGCTCAGTCGTCGTCCCCTTCAGCCTGCGGAGCAGTCTTCAGGCTCCTTTGGACAAATTCGCCCGCTTATAAAAATGAGCTGCCGCAGTACGCGGCAGCAATATACTTCAGTGCCACCGGATGAACTTCTTCTGGATCAATCCGACGACGCGGTTCAGGATGGTGACAACGACCCCGATGACAATGATGCCGGCGACGGCGTGCGCGTAGTTGGCGTAGGTAATGCTGTTCTGGATATAGTAGCCCATGCCGTGTGTCGCACCCATCAGTTCTGCAAAATTGAGCATCAGGATGGAGGTTGTCATGGTAACCTTCAGCCCGGTCAGTATACCCGGAATCAGGTAGGGCAGCAGGATCTTAAAGAGCATCGTCGGGGTACTGAGATTCAGCATCCGCGCGGAGTCCAGGATTTCCGGCTCAATGCTGCCGATCCGGTTGATGGTGCCCAGAAACTGCGGCCAGAAGACGCCGAGTACGACGACCAGTGCCGAGGCGCTGCGGAAGGTCGGCATCAGGGAAACCAGATACGGCGAGATGACGACAGCCGGAATCGGCGCCAGCACATTTGCGATCGGATAGGCAAAGGCCTTCAGGCGCGGGATCCATCCGCAGAAGAGTCCCAGAATAATGGCGAGTGCCAGACCGATGATCATGCCGGTCAGCAGCAGTTCCAGTGAATATGCAATATTCAGCAGCATGACGCGCCAGTGCTCATAAAATGTGAAAAATACATTTTCCGGCGCGGGCACCAGTACGGGATGTGCCAGGTCCAGAACTGCAGTGAAAAGTTCCCACAGGATCATGATGGTCCAGACAAATACCATGATGTCACAGATCCCGGTAAATGCGCTGCTGCTTTGCGAATCCCTGTTTCCGGTGCCGCCGGTCCGGGCGGACTTTGCAGTTGGTCGATTCTTCGGATCTTTACGTTTTGCACGATGTCCGTTCTGCGGATATATACGATTTCCGATGTACCGGTTCTGCCGGTACGCGCGCATGCAGTGCAGCAGAAACAATATTTCAATGATACAAATCGCAGCGAGCAGCGGGCCTGAGGCGTGCAGCAGCTGCTTTTTCTTTGGGACGAAAAGAATGATTCCGGTCAGTATAATGAGCAGTATGTGGGGGATGATTATGCGGGAAAGCATCCCGGATGATAATTGTGTATTAAGCGGTGCTGTTTTCGTACAGACCGCAGCATCTGTATGTTGATTCTTTATCTTCATGCCGGACCTCCGCATTTGCAGGCGCGGCCTGCAGGTTTATCCAGTTCCATCAGTTTCTCGGTCAGGACGCGCCTGATCTGCCGGAATGCATCTGCATCCGGTCCTTCTGAAATCGCGCGCGGCCGTTTCAGCGGAACCGGAATAACCTCAGAAAGTCCGCCGGGTTCCATCAGCAGAACGCGGTCTGCCAGACGGACAGCTTCTTGTATATCGTGTGTTACAAATACAATCGTTTTCCGGGTTTCCGGATCAGCGCTGCTGTACCAGAGTGTTTCCAGAAGATTTTGCAGATCGGTCCTGTTTTTCGCGTCCAGTGCGCCAAAAGGCTCGTCCAGAAGGAGAATCTGACGATCCATGGCGAGCGCATGGGCGATTGCGACACGCTGACGCATCCCGCCTGACATCTGGTAGGGATGTTTATTGGCGTCCCCGAGCATACCGACCTGAGCAAGGAACCGGTCGGCCATTGCCGCCGCATCTGCAGCGGAAATGCCGCGGTGCGTCTGGCGGATCGAGAACTGTACATTTTTGCGCGCGCTCATCCAGGGAAACAGCGCATAATCCTGGAAGACGATCGCCATATCTTCGCGCGGCCCCCGCACGGGGTCTCCATCCACCAGTATTTCCCCCGCTGTCGGCGTATGCAGGCCGGCGAGAAGCCTCAGGAGTGTCGTCTTGCCGCAGCCGGACGGTCCCGCAATACACAGAAACTCCCCGCTCTCGATCTGAAACGAAAGCGAGGAGAGCGCCTGCTCACAGGCACACGCTGTTCCGTCATTTCCATATGAAAAACTTACCCGGTTCAATGTGATCATGAAGGTGACTCCTGTTATTCTGGTATGTAGAAACACAGCTGTCTCGGAAATACCACAGGACAGCTGTGTTCTGGATTGAACAGTACGTGCAGCGCTGCACAGCACGCGCGCGGTCAGAGATCGCGATTTACAGTGTATTATGTGCCTTATAATATTCGGTCAGTTCGCCCCACAGCGCGTTGTCAGGCTCACGTGCAGCGAGATCATTTAACGCCGTCTCATATACATCTGTGACAACATATTTGGACCAGTCGATGTCCAGTGTGTTGTCGATCTGTCCGATGTTGCCCATTGCCTCATAGAATTTGATGCAGGCATCTTTGTCCGGATCCAGTGACAGACGCATAACCGGGGTATAGGAATCGGTTCCGTATACCTGTCCCTTGATGAAATCACGGTCTTCTCCGGCGTAGTCTACCAGAATATCAAGGGTTTCTTCTTCATTATTTTTGTAGTAGTCATAGCCGCGCAGGGCAGCGGTCTCGAACCTGATCAGTGCGTCTTTGTTTTCTTCATAGGTTTTCTCATTGCAGGTCTGGCGGCAGCACGGATACGGATCGACGAAATCTTTCACGGCTCCGACAAGATCGACGCCGAGTTCATCTGCATAGTAGCCGAGGCACTGATTTGTGATGCAGAGATCGTATTCGCCCTTGAGGACACCTTCGACTGCGGTGTTGCCGTCTTCGACATAGACAAATGTGACATCGGCATTTTCATCCGGACCGCCGATGGTATAGCCTTCTTCAATCAGATAGTTTTTCAGTACCATCTGTCCGGTCTCAGGCATCTGGCAGGCGATCGTTTTGCCGACCAGTGATTCTGCAGAATCCAGTGTAATGCCGGAATCCGGTGCAGCCATGATCTCAGAACCTTCTGCTGCGGTACCGCCGAATACGCGGAGGGTTGTGGTTCCCTGGCTGATGAATGTGGCAGCAGCTGTGGAACTGAACAGGTAGACGTCCAGATCTCCGGTGGAAACTGCCATGTAGGCGTCATTCATGCTGGAAACCTTTTCGAACTCGACGTTTACGCCTTCCTCTTCAAAATAACCCATGGCGTCTGCAACGAGTACGCCGACCGGCTTAACGGAATTGCCAAGCAGTCCGACTTTCAATGTTTTGACATCTGCGCTGTCTGCGGAAGAAGCTTCTGCAGATGTGGATGAAGATGAAGTACTTCCTGCATCGGCGTCTCCGGCATCAGAGGATGCGGCTGAAGATGCAGCGGCTGAAGATGCGTCTGCTGTATCGGAGCCGGCTGTGGAGGATGCACCGGCAGATGTAGTGCCGGCGGAAGAATTGTCCGCAGAGGAAGTCTCAGATGTGCCCGAATTGCTGCCGCATCCGGCAAGTCCGAGAGAAGCGGTAAGAAGCGCCGCAAGTGTCATGGTGAGGAGTTTCTTTTTCATGTTCCTGAAGTCCTTTCCTGATGTAGAGTCCGCATCAGCAATCCATCGGGATGCGGAAGGTGCGTTGTTCTGTGTAAAGCTGCTCCAGAACATATATTTTTCTGACGGGATTTAGTATAGAATAGCGGGTAGACTAAGTCAACCATAGTGAGTTGCTGTTTTTTGCTGAATTGTCCGGGTTTTCTGCTGACAATTCCTAGCAAAATTCTATAGTAAATGCGCAAGTTTTTGCATTTATAAACACTGGAATTTGCTATAATATATTACAGTAGCAAAAGCGATCATAATATATTAATCAATCACACAATTATTCAATCTATTATTCAATCATGCAGCGAAAGGAGACAATCTAATGAAGGATCTGTTAATCCGTACTCTGAAACATGAAGTTGTTGAGCGCGCGCCGTGGGTGCCGTTTGCAGGTGTTCATGCAGGATTCCTGAAGGGTTATACCGCTACAGAAATGCTGACAGATGCTGACAAGGCATTTGAGTCTCTGATGGAAGTCAACAGACTTTACAAGCCGGATGGACAGCCGGTTATTTTCGATCTGCAGATCGAGGCAGAGTGCCTGGGCTGTGATCTGACATGGGCTGATGACTGCCCGCCGTCTGTTTCCGGACATCCGCTTGACGGTGACGACGAAGAGCCGCCGGAGATTCCGTGCGAGTGCACAATCCCGACCAAGGAATCCGGCCGTATTCCGTACGTTCTCGATGTCATGCACCGCATGAAAGAAGCGGTCGGCGACACAACCGCACTTTACGGACTGATCTGCGGACCGTTTACGCTGGCAGCACATCTGCGCGGCAACAACCTGTTTACCGATATGTTTGACTTTGAAGATGAAGTCTGCGAGCTGATGGACTTCTGCGCAAAGGTCTGCATGAAAGTATCTGAGTACTATATCGAGGCAGGAATGGACGTCATCGCGATGGTTGACCCGCTGATTTCCCAGATCTCCAGTGATGACTTTGAGTCCTACTGCACAGAGCCGTACACAAAGATCTTTGATTTCATCCGTGAAAAGGGTGCTTTCTCATCCTTCTTCGTATGTGGTGATGCAACCAGAAATATCGAAGTCATGTGCCAGACCGGCCCGGACTCCATCTCTGTCGATGAGAATGTCGATATCCTGAAGGCAAAAGAAATCACCGACAAGTACAACATCGTTATCGGCGGAAACATCCCGCTGACAACCGTTATGCTGCTTGGTAACCAGCAGGACAACATGAAGTTTGTCGTTGACCTTCTGGACAGCATTCCGGAGAAGAAGAACTTCATCGTTGCACCGGGCTGCGATATGCCGTACAGCGTTCCGGTTGAGAACTGCATCGGTGTTGCACAGGCTGCAATCGACACCGACAATGTCCGCGAGATGGTCAAGAACTACACCGCAGAAGAAATAGATACTTCAGGTGTCGTGGTTCCGGATTATGCAAATCTTGAGAAACCGCTCATTGAAGTCTTCACGCTTGACTCTGCACAGTGTGCAGCATGCGGATACATGATGGGTGCTGCAAATCAGGCGATCGAGATGTTCGGTGACAAGATCGACGTTGTAGAGTATAAGTTTATCTACAAAGAGAACGTCGCACGCTGCGTCAAGATGGGTGTTACAAACCTTCCGTCCATGTATATTGACGGGGAACTGAAATATAAATCCATCACACCGTCCAAGGAAGAGCTGCAGGCAGCGATTCAGGAAGCACTCGACAAGAGAGCATAACTGCTATATGGCAGCTGCTTTGCGGCTGTTGGCGGATGAATAAAGATGTAGTTTCCGGCCGGTCCGGTTCTGAGGACCGGCCGGGTTTCAGGGATACGGGTAGACAAAGTCTACTGACGATTGGATTGATTGATTAAATATTTATAATTATAAACAGTACTCGTTTTTTAAGTTGCCGGTAGATTAACTCTACCGGCAGGAGGTGGCAATGACAGATAACAAAAATGCATTTCTCGGAGAAATGATCGGGACATTTATGCTGGTATTCTTCGGATGCAGCACAGTGGCAGCTACCGTATTATTTGGGACACTTGTCGGGCAGTTTCAGATTGCTGTATGCTGGGGCATCACGATTACACTTTCCATTTATATGACCAGACAGATCTGCAATGCTCATTTTAATCCGGCTGTATCTGTGGCTATGGTTTGCTCCGGCCGTATGAAGGCCAATAAGCTTCCTGTATACATTTGCGGGCAGGCACTCGGCGCATTTCTCGGCGCGCTGCTGGTCTATGCACTTTTCTCACCGTCGATTGCGGCATTTGAGCAGAGCAGCGGTATCGTGCGAGGCACTTTTGAGTCCGTCGCAACCGCAAAAATGTTTGGTGAATACTATGCACAGCCGGGCGGCACTGCAGTCGTCAGTATGGGACTTGCCTGTGCGGCGGAGCTGGTCGGAACATTTATTCTGGTCTTCGCGATTTTCAGTCTGACAGAGGGGTGCAACGTCGGAAGACCCGACAGCAATCTCGGACCGGTCTACATCGGTTTTACCGTTACGATCATTCAGTGCATCATCGCGCCGCTGACCCAGGCGGGCCTGAACCCGGCGAGAGATTTTATGCCGCGGCTTGTCGCACTGATGTTCGGCTGGGGAGCATGGTCATTCCCGGATGCCGCAGGCGGTGCATTCTGGGTTTATATTTTTGCACCGGTAATCGGCGGCCTTCTGGCGGCACTCGCATTCACAAAGGTCGTTGAGCCGGGGATGAAGCGCGCAGGATCGGCAAACGCGTGACCGGATGCATTTTTCTGGCACGCATCGTTTGGAAAAGAAATTTTGATAATGCAGTTTGATCAAAAGGAGTAAAAAATATGAAACAGACGAAACTAATCCTTGTCGGCGGATTTCTCGGAGCTGGCAAAACCAGCATGCTGTACCGCGCAGCGGAGCTGCTGCAGAAAAAAGGCAATCAAGTCGGTCTGATCACAAATGACCAGGCAACGAATCTGGTTGACACAACGGTTCTCTCCGGTAATGAAATGCCGGTCAGCGAAGTGAGCGGAAGCTGCTTCTGCTGTAATTTTCCGGGACTGGTGCAGGCGATTGAGTCCGTTGCATTCGCAATCGACGGCGGAATTACGATTGCCGAACCGGTCGGAAGCTGTACGGATCTTTCCGCGACAATTATGCAGCCGCTCAAAGATAAGCATAAAGAACTGGTTGATCCGGCGCCGATGACGGTTCTTGCCGATCCGGAGCGTCTGCGCGGCATCCTGGACGAGAAGGAAAATACAGCCTCCTACATTGCGACAAAGCAGTTTGATGAGGCGGATATCATCCTGATTAATAAAATTGACGTTCTGGATGCGGAAGATGCCGAAAACCTTGCCGAACGTGCAAAAAAGCGCTGGCCGAAGGCAAAGGTCATGACAGCCAGTGTCAAAGAAAACGTTGGTGTACAGGAATGGCTGGATGAAGTACTCCGCCCGCAGGATGCCGGTAAGAATCTGGCGAGTGTGGACTACGATCTGTATGCTGACGGAGAAGCTGCGTACGGCTGGCTGAACGCGACGTATACATTTGATCCGGTGGGGCAGGATTTTGCTGCAGATGCAGCTGCATTTCTTGATGCACTGGAACGGAATCTCAATGAGAAAAATGCGGCGGTCGGCCATGTGAAATTCCTGCTGCGGTCAGGTGAAAAACAGTATCTCGGAAACCTGACAGGCATGGCGGATCACAAAACTATCCGCGAAGAGTCAGTGCCGGCATCTTCCGGTGAAGAGGAAGAGACTGCGGCCAACACGCTTGTTGTAAATGCGCGCGCGGAGATTGGACCGAAAGCGCTGCAGGATCTGACACTTGCGGCAATTGATAAAGTGTTTTCTTCCTATACGTTTACCGGGACAGACATCTGTACATTGATTCCGGGCCGGCCGAACCCGACATATCATTATGACCACGTTGTATGACTTTTTGAATTTATAATAGTCTTTCATTTTGGATTTTTGCTGAGAGTTTCGGATTATTGCGCAGTTTTTCAGGCGGTTCAGGTATGATTAGACAGAATCCCGGATGTGCTATACAATAGTGGACAGGGATGAAAATCGTTTCCTTCAAGTATCGGAAGGAGAAGTAATATGTATCTGGAAATGGATTGCTCCTGCCGCGGCAGAAATCTGGACAAGATGCTTCAGCCCGGGATTCTGCTTTGCGTCAGAGATGGAAAGAAATTCGGCTATCAGATTATCGAGGAACTGGGTGACAGCCCGATGTTTGACGGTGTCCGTCCGGATAAAACCGGCGTCTACCGCTATTTGAAGCGGATGGAGATGTCAAGCTATCTGGAAGCTGGATCAGCGATCGATCCGGTGGATGAAAAGTCCAGAAAATGTTATGCGATTGCCGAAAAAGGACGGGCCTGCCTGGAGAGCTGGGGCGCGACGCTTCGGGAATATGCGTACTCGCTGAGTCAGCTTGTCGAGGAAATTGAGACCGGGGCGGAAGAAGACGTTAAAGTACCGGAAGGAATTACAGCAGACAGCCCGGAACCCGGAACCGTGACGGACAGTGTACCCGGGCGTTCTGCGCAGGATATCGACGATGAAAAGAAGGACAGACACATGACAGATTTATACCTGATCACAGGTTTTCTCGGAGCTGGAAAGAGCACATTCCTGAAGCGCTTCCTGAAGTTGTTTGAAGGAAAGAAAATCCAGCTGATCATCAATGAATTCGGCGCGGAAGATGTAGACGGCGTCCTGCTGGGCAATCTCGGCGTGGAACTGGAGGAGATCACAGGCGGATCAGTTTTCTGTTCCTGCCGGATCGATCAGTTTGAAAAAGCATTGCGCACATTTGTGGAAGAGGACACGGATGTTGTGATTGTCGAGGCATCGGGACTCTCCGATCCGACCGGCGTGCACAATCTGCTCTATGAGTCTGAGCGGTTCCCGCATATCCGGTACAAAGGCTCTATCTGTATGATCGATGCGATCCGCTTCCCGAAGGTTTACGCGAAATCCCGCACCTGTGTGAAGCAGGTGGCGGCAGCGGATCTGGCACTGATTAATAAGATTGACAAGGCAAAGCCGGAAGATCTGGAGAAGACCAGACAGCTGGTGCGTGACCAGCGGCCGGATCTGATGTTTTACGAGACAAGCTTTGGCGAGACCGATGCAGATCTGCTCACAGCGCTCGATCAGGCAAAGGCAAATACCGATGCCACAATGCCGCTGACAGCCGACCTGACAACCCGCAAGCTGGCGGTCAAAGTGAAGAGTGGCATCAAAGAAGAGACGCTGGAGCATTTCCTGAAGCTATTCGTTGAGACGACGTTCCGTGTCAAGGGATTTGTAGAGACAGAAGATAAGGGGATGTGTCTGGTCAGCTGTGTCGGCACACTGATGTCCATTGAGCCGTATGGTGCAGAAGTGCCGGAAGACCGGATCGGCACGCTTGTCATTCTTTCAGGTGCCGGCATGCCGGTGCGGAAGGCGGTGAAGGAAGCGATCAAATGGTATCCGGAAGAGGTGGAGATGCTGATATAAAGGCATGTTAATAACGGAATTCGATATTCCAATGCAGATTATGGAATTGTTGAATACTGATTAAGCTTGCTGAGGAGAAGAAACAGGTAACGGAGGAGAAGCAGATGAGGATTGCAGTCACATATGACAATGGAATGATCAATGCACGTTATGGAAAGGTAAAGGCATTTAAGCTGTATGATGTGGAGAATGGCATTGTAAAGGCGCAGAGTATCCGGGAAGTACCGACAGATGATCTGGATGAGAAGTCTGCGATTCTCAAAGATACCGGCGCGGATAAAGTGATATGTGGAAATATCTGCATGCACTGTCAGGAGAATGTCCGGAATGCGGGGATCGAGATCCTCGGCTGTGTGCAGGGTAATGCCGACGCAGCAGTAAATGCGTATCTGGCGGGAACACTGCAGTATGAGACAGATCCGGAGATTTTGAAGTAATCAACGCAGGTTTTCAGAAAAACTGCGGTTACAGAATGATTTACAGAATGCTTCATTGTTTTAATGATTTACAGAATGCTTCATTAGATTCAACGGAGCATTTTGTTTATATGAATAGTAGATAAAGTCTACTCAAATAATTAAACTGCAATGATAATAATGTGAACAGCAAGAAAATGCATTTTCATATTCATATCGGACGTGTATGATATAGAAAATCATACAAAACAGGTATGAAAAAGATCTCCCGGTGCATCCGGAGGCGCGGGGAATGGCTGATCGAAGACACAGGATAAGAAGAATTATGTAACTGTCTCATTAAGGAAATAAGCAGAAAAAATGCAGAGAGGTTATATCATGGCAATGACATCCAAGGAAAGAATCGACGCAGTACTGAATCACCAGAAACCGGACAGAACACCGTTTGCGCTTGTAGACGGCGGCGCATGGATCGCAATGAATGAAAATATGTCCTACCAGGATCTTTACAGCCTTCCGGACGGCGGTGCATCGAAGATTGTGGAGTATACCAACGAGATCGAGACGGATATCGTCAGTGCGGTCAGCGGTGTATTTACAGCTTGTCTGAATGCATTCGGCTGTCCGATCAACCTTACGAGAATCGGAAGCCCGGTTGATACAGGCGCAGCATTTGAAGATCCGGAGGAGGAAATTCCGCTGCTTGACAAGTCTACGATCCGCGAGAAACTGCTGGCAAATGATTTTGTACAGAAGATGCTTAACCAGTGCCGCAATGTCAAGAAGCTTGTCGGTGATCAGAAGTATCTGATCGGCGATATTGCAGGACCGTTTACCATGGCAGCTGTCATGGTCGGCACAGAGGATTTCGTTGTCATGCTGCTGGATGATCCGGATCTTTGCTGGCAGCTGATGGATTTCACGATCGCAGTCAGTGCTGAGATGTTCCACCTGCTGCATGAGAATGGCTGCGACATTGCCCTCCCGGCGGAACCGGTTGGAAGCGGCAGCATGATCAGTCCGGATATGTTTGAAGAGTTTACGGTTCCGGCTCTGAAAAAACTCAGAGAAGAACTTTCGGAGTATAAGTATTTCTTCACGCATGTCTGCGGCGAATCTGTCAGCAGAGTGCCGGGACTGATTAAGGCCGGCACTGTGGCATTCTCCGGTGATTATCTGGTCGATCTGGACGAAGCCCTGACAATGGCAGATGGAAAACTTGTTATGATGGGCAATATGAATCCGGCAGGCGTGATTGCAGCAGGAACCCCGGAAGAGACCTACAATGAGGCGTGTGAACGGATTCAGCAGGCGGCAGGCCGCGGTCTGATCCTTGCAACCGGATGTGACCTGGCAGCGACTGCGCCCATGGAGAATGTAAAGATGGTGATCAAGGCCTGCAAAGATATGGGCTGAGGCAGAGAGCAAGAAATAGCATTTTACGCAGCGGCAATTTTAGTATAATTGTGCACATCTAAAAGCATGAGAAAAACGTGGACAAAAGGAGGAGTGACACAAAATGAATTCAATGGAACGCGTCGTCATGGCACTGAATCATCAGGAACCTGACCGTATACCGGTCTATCCGCTGATCGCGGGTGTCTCCCGCAACCTGATCGGAGCAAACTGCCGCGAGTGGTCCACAGATGCAGATACTTGCGTAAAAGGTCTGCTTAAGGCAAGAGAAGAGTTTGATCTGGACTGTATTGTTACCCTGATTGACCTCTCTCTGGAGTGTACTGCATGGGGACAGGAACTGATTTATCCGGAACATGAAGCGGCACATCCGAATTACCAGAATCAGGTGATCGGCGATGAGGATGAATACGATAAGATCCAGTATGTGGACTTCCACACCTGTGAGCGCATGATGATGCACATTGATGTCTGTAAGAAGCTTGTGGAAGCAGCAAAAGGCGAATATCCGGTCATCGCATTTGTCTTCGGACCGCTGGGCATCCTTTCCATGCTGCGCAATCAGGAGGAAATGTACGTCGACTGCATCGAACAGCCGGAAGTGGTCTATGATACGGCAGGACGTATTACGCAGGTGCTCAAAGAGTATTGCCATGAAATCATGCAGACCGGCGTGCAGGGCATCATGTTTGATACACTTTTCTCCTCAGGCTCCATCATGAGTAAAGATATGTGGGACGAGCTGGAAGGCGACTGGGTACAGGAACTTGCGGAGCAGGTTCACGCAGAAGGCGGCCTGGTCATGATTCACAACTGCGGCAGCAAGATTTACTTTGATGCACAGATTAATCGTATGCATCCGGAAGGTATTTCCTTCCTGTATCCGCCGGATGACTGCGCAGACTTTATTGAGTGTAAAGAGAAATACGGCGACAAGACAACACTGATCGGCGCAGTTGCCCCGACAACTGTCACAGTCGGCACAGAAGAGGCACTGGAAGCAGAATGCAAAGCCAACATTGACGCCATGGCAAAAGGCGGCGGATTCATGCTGGCCAGCGGCTGTGAGCTGATCTCCACCGACGCGTTCCCGAATGCAAAGAAAATGGTTGAAATTGCAAAGACATACGGCGCTTATCAGAAATAAAGCATATCCAAGTAAGTCAGATACAAATATGTAAGTATGTACGGGCCGTCCGCTTCACAAGCGGACGGCTTTTCGTGTATAATGTGATATGATACCAGGGTCAAAAGTCCCGGAACGTGATGCAGAATGCAATCACGGTGCGGGAGTGTTGACCCGCCCCGCCATGAGCATGGAACGAAGCGAAGGCATCGAGGAAATGCGAATGGCGGCAGGATTGCGGGAGTGCAGGCACGAAGCAATCCGTGGTATCATGAACATTTGTCTACCAGGGTCAAAAGTCCCTAAAAACTATCAAATCAGAAGGACCGTGCGATGAACCAGCAGACATTAAGCGATATTGAATATGGCAACCGCCGCCATACGACCAGGCGTGAGCATTTTCTGTCACTGATGGATGATATCATTCCCTGGGATGAATGGGTGGAACGGATCCGGCCGTATTATCCGGCGGGAAGACGCGGCCGTCCGCCGAAAAATATTGAGACGATGCTTCGTATGTACCTGATGCAGATCTGGTACGGCCTCTCAGCTGCGCGGATTGAGGATGTGGTCTATGACAGCTATGCCATGCGCAGTTTCATGCACATTGATTTCCTGAAGGAGCAGGCACCGGGCTCCAGCACGCTGCTGCGGTTCCGGCATTTGATTGAAGAAAAAGGGATTGCGGAAGAATTGCTGGCAGACATAGACGCGCGGCTCGCGGAGCAGGGACTTGTCCTGCATCTTGGGACGATCGTGGATGCAAGGCTGACGAACCGCTGAATTTTAGTGAGTCAATGAGAAACGTCCCCATTGACTCATTGTCTCACTTTGAACCGAGGAAATCACTACAATGCACACATTACATAAATTTCTGCCATACTACAAACCTTACCGCAGAATCTTTTTCTTTGATTTGTTCTGTGCGGCGATGATCAGCCTGATCGATCTTGCTTATCCGCAGCTTCTGCGGGTGCTCACCAATACCCTGTTCCGGCAGGAGGCGCCTGAAATTCTAAAGGTGCTCCCCGGTATAGCAGCCGGACTGTTTCTGGCATATGTGGTACAGGCACTTTGTACGTATTACGTGACATACCGCGGACATATGATGGGCGCACAGATGGAGCGTGACATGCGGCGTGAGCTTTTCGAGCGCTACGAAGCACTTTCATTTTCCTATTATGACAGAAGCAATACCGGACAGCTGATGAGCCGTCTGATTTCTGATCTGTTTGACATTTCAGAAATGGCACACCACGGCCCGGAGAATTTCTTTATCTCAATTGTCAAAATCATCGGTGCCTTTGTTTTCCTGTTTTTGATCCATAAGAAGCTGGCGCTGCTGCTGTTTGTGGTAGTCGTCGTGATGTTCTTTGTTTCCATGAAGCAGAACCGGCGGATGCAGGAGACGTTTATGGACAACCGCAGGAAGATCGGCGACATCAATGCCTCCCTGCAGGACTCACTGTCCGGCATCCGTATTGTGCAGGCATTCACCAATGAGGATGTCGAGCGGGAAAAATTCGCCCACGGGAATGAGGCATTTCTGCGCTCGAAGCGGAATAATTACAGTGCAATGGCGATGTTCCAGAGCAGCAATACGTTCCTCATCGGCATGATTTACCTGGTGACGCTCGCGGCCGGCGGCTGGTTTGTGGCGAAGGGGTCGATGCAGCCGGGCGATCTGGCGATGTACGCGCTTTACATCGGGATATTTGTGAGCCCGATCAAGATTCTGGTGGAACTGACAGAAATGCTGCAGAAGGGATTTTCGGGCTTCCGCAGATTCCGGGAACTGGTTGAGACGGTGCCGGATATCCGCGACGCCTGGGATGCAGTGCCGATTGCCGATCCGCAGGGTGACATCGTATTTGAACATGTTGATTTCAGCTATGAGAAAAATGAAATTGTTCTGGATGATCTGTCCTTTACCGTGCCGGCCGGTGAATCCGTCGCGTTGGTCGGACCGTCGGGCGGCGGCAAAACGACAATCTGTTCGCTGATTCCCCGCTTCTATGACATCACTGGCGGGAAAATCACCATCGGGGGACAGGATATCCGGGAAATGACGCTGGAGAGTCTGCGCGGCGCGATCGGCATCGTGCAGCAGGACGTATACCTGTTCTCCGGCAGTGTGCGGGAAAATATTGCATACGGCAGGCCGGATGCCACTGACGAGGAAATCATAGATGCCGCGAAGAAGGCCAATATCCATGAATTTGTCATGAGTCTGCCAGACGGGTATGATACCGTTGTCGGCGAGCGCGGGGCAAGACTTTCCGGCGGACAGAAACAGCGCATTTCCATCGCCCGCATTTTCCTGAAAAATCCGCCCATTCTGATTCTGGATGAGGCGACCTCCGCGCTGGACAATGAGAGCGAACTGTACATCCAGAAAAGCCTGGATGCGCTGTCGGTGAACCGCACGACAATAACCATTGCGCACCGGCTGTCTACAATAAAAAATGCAGAAGAAATTCTGGTGATTGATGAGACCGGCATCCGGGAGCGCGGCACGCACCAGAGCCTGCTGGATAAAGGCGGGCTATATGCGCGGTACTATCAGATGACGCAGGAATGAAAGGAGGAGCAGCATGAAATTAGAATTATTCAAATTTGACAGCTGTCCGTTTTGTCAGCGTGTGATGCGCGCGATCGAGCAGTCCGGCAGAACGGATGTGGAATATCACGATATTCAGAAAAATCCGGAAGACTATAAGCGTCTGCTCGCAGAGGGCGGCATGGACCAGGCACCGTGTCTGTTTATTGACGGAAAGCCGCTGTATGAGAGTGCAGACATTATCGCGTGGCTTGCGGCGCATCCGCAGGCGTAAACGTGGGAAGGGAGTAACGGAATAAAAATGGCGAACGAACCGAATGTTCTGGTCGCGAAGATCGAGGCGCGCAACCAGGAGGAGATGGCAAAGCTGCAGCCGGGTGTGCGTGCAGTGATTGAAGAAGTGCAGGAGGCCCTGCAGAAAGGCAGCAGCGACCGGGCAGAGCAGATTGTAAATGCTGCGCTGGAAGAAATGCGGGCAGATGTGCCTGCATCAAACGATGCAGAGGCGGGTACTGATAAAGATCCTGCGGGCCGCCGCGCACTGGAAAATATTCTGGCGCAGGTGTATGTGACACAGAAGCGCTGGAAGGATGCAGAGACGCTGGTGAACCGGCTGCTGGATGAGAAGAAAGAAGATGACCTGTACCTGCTGCTCGGGCAGATTTATCATGCCATGGGCCGGTACCAGGATGCCGTCACCGTTCTGAAGAAGGCTTCCTATCAGGAGTATTATCCGCCTTTTTACAATAACACGCTGGCAGACGCACTGCAGCAGCTCGGCAGGAAGCAGGAGGCTCTGGAAATCTTCCGGCGTGAGGCAGACCAGTTCCGGCGAGATGGAGAGATCCTTTCTTCTGCGATGCTTGAGGGAACATTCCAGAATCTTCTGATGCTGGAAATCGATCTGGGCGACCGCACATTTGATCAGGATCTTGCTGCATACCGGAAATTCCTGTCTGAAGTTGAGATGAATGAGCAGGAGGCTGTTTATCTGACCGGAACGATTGTCATGATGAGCGAGCGCCTGCATCTGAAATGGCTCCGTCCGCATTTTCAGACATTTATCGCGTTTGTGGAAGAACAGAAGCTGCTGGAGGGTCTGAATGATACGGTCCTTCCGTCTGCACATCTTGCGCTTGAGTCCTGGACATACCATGAGGACACGAAAATCGATTCCATCGTCGAGTCCTTCCTCAGCTTTTACGCGGGACCGTCGAAGGAAGGTGAGGCGGCCTCATCAAATCCGGAAGTAGAAGTCACATCACTGACCTATCAGTGGTACATGTGCCGCTACTATCCGGACCACTGGCAGGTGTTCGATTACATTAAAGAGACTTACCCGCATACCTGGCTGAAAATCACTCCGTTTCTTGATGGATTCCGGGAGAAATCACCTGCGGCGCTGGAAGCGGAAGTGCTGGATCTCCTGATGCCTTATGTGAAAAACAAGAACCGGGAGGAAGCGGTACAGGAACTGGAAACCGTTTATAACCGCGCGATTCAGATGGAGAAGCAGCCGGTGTTCGTATCCAGGGAAGGAAGCACCTACCGGAATGCCGGGCGGAAGATCATGCCCAACGACCCATGTCCCTGCGGCAGCGGGAAGAAGTATAAGAGGTGTTGTGGGCGCAAGTGAGATTGAGGCAGGAGACAGATGGATAAATGTTTTCTTGCTCAGATGGAATTCGCAGAAAACATTTATCCATCTGTCTCCTGCCGCCAGGAACGAGATGATGCGCGGGACTGGATGAAATATTGTCTCAATGCGAATTCTACTTGAGCAGGGAGACAATATTTCATCCAGTCCCG
>JAFUCM010000021.1 GCA_017459675.1 Eubacterium sp. | reverse complement strand
CGCGGGGCCGTGGGCACATATATGTTCCATGGCGAATTCCCTCTGAGCCAGGGAACATATATGTGCCCACGGCCCCTCACAAACTAATTTAAAGCCCCCTTTTATTCAGTTCAGCAGACTCACTTCTTTGAACACCGCGCGGTCTTTCTCGACTGCGGCCTCGCTTCCGACGACGCAGATCTGCTGACAGGAGGCAACGACTTCTGTCAGATCAGCCAGCGCCCGGATTGCCTGATCATCAGCACCGAGAATCTCATCGCGCTCCTTCTGGAAATCTTCCACCGTCACACCCGAATAATAAGCGTTCAGCGAGACAGATCCTTTCAGTGAGGCATTCAGCGGTGTATCAAGATCGCTGATCGTGCCGATGATGTATTTTGTCATCTCCCGCTCATCCGCCTCAAAGGCACGGAGATATTCCGGAAGGCCTCTGTAGATCTCCAGCGTCTCTGCGAGATGCGGATCGCGGTAGGAAACCATATAGGCGGTTCCATTTCGCTGGAATGCCGCCATACAGCCGTACGCGCCGCCCTTCACACGAAGGTTCATCCACAGATAATCATACGAAAGAATGGTTCGCAGGATGCGGAGTGCGCCGGTGTATTCAAATCCGGCTTTCAGGAAGTTGCCGGCTGTTGCTACATACTGCACCTGACCGGAAGTCTTCCAGCCTTCATTCCTGACATCTTTCTTCCAGATAAACGGCTCCGTTGTGGTGCAGACTTTTCCTGCTGCCGCATCTGCAGCAAGCTGTTCGTATGAATCTGTGCACAGTGTTTCGCGAAGATTCCGGATCTCTGCACGCAGTTCTGACATGTACGAATTTGCCGTGCCGCCCACAGCAGCGTCTGTTCCGGCATCTGCATCTGTGGAAGTGCCAGAAGCACCTGCACCTGAAGCCACGTCACCAGCAGCATCACCGGAAGCAGCATACCCCGCGCTTCCGTAGTTCTCCACATCTGCCGTAATGCTGACGGTCAGATTTTCCGGGCGGAACAGATAACGCATCAGCAGCTGCAGCTTCGCAATCACATCCTGGCTGTCCTCTGCAAACTTGTCATCGATTTCCTGAATAAAGTGGTAGTAATCGATTCCGCCGGTCCGGTCCTGCCACGCCTCCATCGGGGACAGGTAGGACATTGCGCGCCGCACGGCCGTTCCGTGTCCCGCTGCCGGCAGCGCACTCTGCAGACGGGCGCGCGCACTGGCAAGGATTTCCTGCAGCCGCTTCGTATCATCGAGCTTCGATGTCTGCAGGATTTCCCGGATCATTTTAAATACAAATGCCTGTTTCGGATAGAGGTATTTCGCACGGATTCCGAAGAACCGGTCGCATTCCTTCCTGTTCCGGGCATCCGGATAGATCTGCAGGCCGCAGCCGATCCCGCCGGTATTGGCATTGATCTCATGAAACAGCTCGCCGTATGTATAGTGCTCTGTGCTGACAAGACCGAGCACAGATGAGAGCAGGCCCACATATGGAATCAGTTCATCCGGCACCTGTTCGGTGTCAAACAGCAGGGTGAGATAGCCGATTCCGTTGGTAAAGAAATCGTGCTGGAGCAGCGTCGTTCCATCTACTTCTGCCTTCAGGCAGGAAAGCTGCACAGACGTCTCCTTCTTGATATCCGAACGCGCAAGCTGCGGGAGCAGACGGATTGTCTCCGGATCGTCCTCCGCCTCCTGAAATGCACGCAGCGCTTCCGTCCGCGCAACAAGCTCCTGAATCTCCTCCGCAGACAGCGAATCTTTATACGCCGCCAGCTTTTCTGCAACCTGCTCCTCTTTTTCCTGGGCAAGTCCGTACTGCGGACGCAGCACGACAACCGCGCTGTGCGGATTATTCAGGAGCCCCGTCCGGATCAGATCCTCAAAATATCCCGTGCCGATCCCTTCCTTCAGCTGCGCAAATACATCCAGCTGCTTCAGATAGGCAAACGGCGCATTCTCATCGTAGAGCCAGCTGTCAAACAGGTCAATTCCGTAAATCAGGCCCTTCGGATAGGTTGCGTAATCCGCCTCGCGGAACCGGAATTCAAAATAGTTGATGCCGGAGGCAAGTGCTTTCGGATCCAGTCCGTTCTCAACGATTTCCGACAGGGTATCGTGAATCAGCTGAACAAAACGCTCCTTGTCCTCCGGATTTGCCTGTCTTGCAGTTACAGAGAAGAACGGCTGAAGAATGCCGTCATCAAAGGAGCCGTCCACGTCCCGGCCGATCCCCGCATCCAGCAGCGCCTGCTTCACAGGTGCGCCGGGCGCTGTCAGAAGGACATATTCCAGAACCGAATAAGCAAGATTTTTCTTCACATCAGAGGCATGGCTGACCACCACACTCCAGGACAGGTATGTATTATCCGCGAGCGGCTCGCCGTCCAGCACCGGATAGGCCAGTTCCTGGTGCACCGGCGCTGCAAAAGCTTTCTGCTCATGAAGCGCGGAGTCCACCGCAATCGCATCAAACTGCGAGAGATATGCCTTATCCAGCCATTCCAGCTTCGCTGCCGCATCCAGATTTCCGTAAAAATAAATGTAGCTGTTCGACGGATGGTAGTACTGCCGGTGGAAATCCAGAAATCCCTCATAAGAAAGCTCCGGGATCACCGCAGGGTCGCCGCCGGATTCCACGCCGTAGGCTGTATCCGGAAACAGTGCGTTAAATACAGAACGTTCCAGCACTTCCTCACTCGAAGAAAACGCACCTTTCATCTCATTGTAAACAACGCCGTTATAGGTGATCGGATCCTCCGCTTTCTCCAGGTGATAGTGCCATCCCTCCTGCCGGAAAATCTTCTCCTCATGATAGATATTCGGATGAAAAACCGCGTCCAGATAGACGTCTGTCAGATTCTGGAAATCCGCATCATTGCAGCTTGCGATCGGATACATCGTCTTATCCGGATAAGTCATCGCATTCAGGAAGGTGTTCAGGGAGCCCTTCGCAAGCTCCACAAACGGATCCTTCAGCGGGAATTTCTGTGATCCGCACAGAACTGAGTGCTCAATGATATGCGCGACACCCGTTGAATCCGCCGGGGGCGTCCGGAATGCAATGTTGAACACCTTGTTTTCATCATCATTTAAAAGCAGGACGACACGCGCCCCGCTCTTTTTATGCCGGAGCAGATAACCGTCCGCATGGACGTCCTCAATCCGCTCCTGCTGCAGCAATTCATAGGTTTCCGGGAAATTTATCATACCGTTTTCTGCTCCATTCTCTGTATTTACTATCTGCTTTCTGCGTGGCGTTTTTATCTGCTTCCGCCCGCTTAATGGCATTTTCTTATTTGCCTGCTTCCGCCTGCTTTCCGTAACGCTTCTTCATCTGACCGATCTGATCCCTGTTCAGAATCAGGTTAAATCCTGCCGGGTTGAATACATATCCCTCTGCGACACCTGCCAGCGATTTCTCCAGTTCGTCGTAGGAAATCACCTTCATCCGGATCCTGGCACCGCGGTTCTTCTCATTGAATTTCCGGAATTCAAAATAATCCGTATAAATCGGCTGGTACGCCTTGCCGGCTTTATTTTTTACAATCGAAATCTGCCACGCCGGCTTTTTGCCGCCGCTTCCTTTGACCGGCGGCATCTCCATTGTGGCAATGAATCTGCTTCGCAGCAGATTGACGGCCATCTCCTCTTCCATCTCTTTGAGGTGCCGCTTCTCTTTTGTATCACGCTCTACCGGCCTTCTGAGTTCCTGCAGAAAATACGTGGCGGAGAGCTGCAGCCCCGGGTTGGACGTCGGAATGTCCTTCGCCGGCAGACTGGAATAATCCGGCGGCGCGGCCAGATCCTCCAGACTTACACGAATCGGCGCACCGCCGTCAACAACCTGCAGGGTGTCGACACCCATACAGTACAGCTGCTCATACAGCCGCGGAAACTGCGCCTGCGGGTAATTCATACCCTTCAGGTTGTGTTTCTCCTTCGTATAAATCTGCGCATAGCGCTGCAGATCCTCCGGCGTGGTAAACACATAAACCTGATCCTCAAATGTTGTCTCATCGCATTCAACAAACGGCATATTGCCGCCCGCAGAATACAGTACAAAAACTTCTTTGAATTTTTCAAACCGCTTTGCGATAAATGTATTGTCAACCGCCATTGTATTTCCCTTCTCGGTGATATGAATTACAAAGTTTTGTGAAGATTATTATAAGGTAGATTTCTCAGAATGACAACCTTGCATTATGGATACCATATCATTATCATGATACCTGAGGATTATCAATATCATACACACAGGATTTACTGTTCCCGGAGAAATGAAATGCGTCTCGATAAATATCTCGCTGATATGGGCATCGGCACCCGAAGTGAACTTAAAAAAGCGATCCGTGCAAAAGCAGTTACTGTAAATGCAGAAACCGTGCGGGATCCTGCCTTTCATGTTTCTGAAAATGATATGGTCTGTTTTCAGGGCAGGCCGGTAAAATATGAATCTTTTGTCTGCTATATGCTGCACAAACCGGCAGGCATCATAAGCGCGTCCGCCGACAGCAGAGAAAAGACCGTCGTGGATCTGATCACAGACGGCCCTCGAAAAGATCTCTTCCCTGTCGGTCGTCTGGACCGCGACACAGAAGGGCTGCTCCTGATTACAAACGACGGAGCCCTCGCGCACCGTCTGCTCTCGCCAAAACACCATGTGGACAAAACCTATCTGGCAGTTGTATCCGGAGCGGTCACAGCAGAAGATATTACTGCCTTCCGGGATGGAATCCGCCTTGCGGACGGAACCCTGTGCCGTCCCGCCGCTCTGGAACTGGTCACGCCCGATGAAATCGCAGATCCGGCAGTGAAAGACTTTTTTGACCGGCTGTGTCACTCCCTTACTGTTACTGCCGTCCGCGTCACAATTCACGAAGGAAAATTTCACCAGATCAAACGCATGTTTCTTGCGCGCGGCAAAGAAGTTCTTTATCTAAAGCGCATTTCGATGGGATCACTGACACTGGATCCGGATCTTCCGGCAGGCAGCTTCCGCCGCCTGACAGATTCCGAACTGGAGATGCTGCAGCAGTACCGCGTGTAAACCCGTATAAAAGAGGCGGATGCACCGGTCTTTTACTGACCATGTATCCGCCTCTCTTTATCGCATTTTCTGTTTCAACTCAGATGGGGAGTCCCCATCAGATCAAAACGTTTCTTCTTCTAATCACTGCCATCAGACCTGCGCCCATAATCAGCAGCAGCCCCAGAATGGTAAACATCCTGGTACCGGGACCTCCGGTATGCGGCAGTTCGAATCCTGCATGATTCGAGATCAGCACAGTAACAACTTTTGTATCTTCGTCACGTATGATTCCTTTGCCATCCACTGACAGGGTCGTTCCCTCGTCGTAGTGAACGCCATACCGTGTGGCACCATTCGCTTCCTGATTTTCCTCACCGCCTGCGATACCCTGCTCCTCAGCCGCTGTTCCGATTGTGACAGTTACCGGCGTTTCTTTCAGGTTGTATCCGGCCGGCGCTTTTGTCTCAATCAGCTCATATGTGCCGTCCGGCAGTTCGAAGACCGTCTGTTTTCCTTTTGCCAGCAAACCGTCGTCTCCGGATACCAGTCCCTTCATAAGAGGTGTTTCTTCCCGCGCACCGTCCGTGACCCGGTATAAATCGAATTCCGCTCCGGCAAGTGCCGACTGGTTCGGCGCCCCGATATCCACCTTCTTAAAGGAAATCTTCTTCATCTTCCCGTTCGGAATTTCAATGCTGTAGGAGATATTTCCTTTTCCTTCGTCCGAATCAGATTCTGACTTCAGCCATCCGTTGTGCATTCCGTCATCCACTGTGACCGTTCCGTCTCTTCCAATCGTAAAGCAGATATCTTCTTTCAGAAGATCATATTCGGGCGCGGCCTTCGTCTCTGTCAGATAATAAGTACCCGCGCCGAGTTCCATCGAGACCTTCTCCAGGATTCCGTTCTCATCTGTTGCCAGATTTTCGTATCCTTTCATCGGATTATAGTCTTTCCGCTTATTCCCGTTGTTATCCGTTACCTGGCGATACAACGCGAAATGTACATCTTTCAGCGCGGCACCTGTCAGAGCATCAACCTTCTTCACCTGGAACGCAGAAGGTCTGTTCTTGATCGTGATGCGGGCCGCCATGGAACTTCTGGTGTATTCAACTTCATAATATGCCTTGTCAGGGCCGGAAACCGTGATCTTCGCTTTGCCCTGCTCATCTCTGTCAACTTCGATGGTCATCGGCTGATCCATTACCGTGTAGCCCTGCGGCGCTTCTGTCTCGGTCAGCGTATAGGTTCCCTCTGACAGATAGGCCGTTGTAATCAGACCGTCATCAGCCGCAGATGTATAGGATTTTGCCGCAACATTTTTTCCGTCCGCGTCTTTCAGCGTAAAGACTGCGCCGGCCAGTGCATTTCCGGACCAGTCCTGTTTATAGATTTCAATACCGGGACGGGAGTTAACCACTCTGTCTGTACGGACATTTTCATTCTGTGTCGTCTGCTCTCCCGGATAATAGGAAACCGTGTAGCTGTAACCGGATTCACTGTAGGTGCCTCCCACCGGTTTGCCGCCGATGGTCAGATTTCCGCCCTCTTCGATCGGAGTTACGGTTTTATAGCCGCTGACTACGCCGCGGTTATCTACCGTAAGGGATGCGCCTTCTGCCGCTTCCACATTCACCTCGCGGACAATATAATTCACAAACGGAATACCACTCTGCAGGTTGCCGAAGAAATAATAGATCGAGGATTCATTTGTCTTCAGCTCGCGGACACTTCCGTCCAGGAGTTCAAAGGTATCTTCTCCGTCCTTTGTTCCCTTCACATAAACCGCGAAATAGATCGGATCATGTGTCTCCATGAAGTCTCTGTCGGTCCAGATCTTCTCCAGTGTCAGACCCCATCCCTTCTGATTGCTGACCAGAATACGCGGGTCTTCGTTGACCTGAATGGTTCCTGAAATCGGTTCTGTCTGTGTGTTTTCATTTGTATCCAGCCGCTGATATCCGTCGTCCAGACGAAGTGTGTAGCCGCGCGGAATCTCATAATCCCGCTCTTCAACCTTAAACTGGGTGCCGACGATCAGATCCCGGACTTCAATGATGTAATCTGTCGGTATCTTGGAAACGGAACCGTTCATGGAAGTAGAAAATACGACAGATTCCCGTTCGGAGCTGGTCAGTCCCGCCAAGTACTTGCTCAGTTCCCCGTAGTTTCTGATCCCGAGAGAATTGAATTTCTGCTCTTCTGCATTCCATCTGCAGTAATTGCCCTGCGGATCTTTCACAAAATAGGAATACAGGTTCGCCAGCGGCAGATTGGTCGCGTCCGCATTTTCATTGCCCAGGTACAGGCGGAAGGTAAAGAGCGTGCTGTCCTGCGGATAGACAAGCGCCGTCTTGCCGTCCACATCGTACAGTTTCTTCGTAATGGTCAGCGTACGCATCGCGCCTTCACTGACATGGTTGTCGTAATCAACCTCGGGCCGGTCCGCTGCAGCGGCTGCCGCAGTTGCGAAATCCTGTCTGCCGGCATTTGCAGTTTCTTTCCCCGTCAGAGTCACATCATTTGCGGTTACTCGGTCATATACAGCCGGATTAACGCCGCATTCCACGATGTAATAATCCAGTGTGTCATCCGGAAGATCAATTACCGCTGATTCACCGGCTTTCAGGAAAAATACATGTTCATAGGGCACGCTTCCGCCCGCAGGTGTAAAGCTGTTCCGATACGTAACGGTATTAACGGTTCCCTTGTATGTAACTCTTTCCGTATCTCCTTTTTCTGCGCCGAGCAGATGATACGCATCCCCGCCGTCTTTCTTGAGTCTGTAATAAATCTGATACGGGAATTCGATCAGGTTATTTGCCGCGTTTTCTGTTCCGGAAAGCTTTTTGCTCAGCACAACCGTACCCGGACGGACCGCAGCAAGGTTGAATCGCATATGAAGGTTGGACGCACCCCGTCCGCGCTCCATGTAAAACATCTTCATGGTGTGGTTGGTGTAATCCCGGAAGATGTACTGTCCGTCGTCGTTCTTTGTGAAGATCTCTGCCAGTTTTTTCTCGATTTCTTTCTGTGACAGCCCTCTGGTCTGATAGTTTTTCTTAAATGTCTCGTAAAGTGTCGTCTTCGTGCTGCCGTTAACGATATCGCCTGTCCGGAAATTGACCGAACCGGTCATCGCCGAGCGGACGCCGCCCAGGTCCAGTACCAGCTCATTATCGACATAGAGCCAGAAATCATCATCTCCCGAGAATTCAAAGATGATATCGTGGCCCCATGCATCCAGCCCGCTGGCTGTCTGGGTAAAGCTTGCCGCCATTTCCATGCCGAAGAAGTAGTCTGCTTTATCCTGCGGGATGCTGTAGAGTTTTTCTCCCTTGCGCGGATTCAGATCAGAGAGTTCCGTCGCCAGAACGTCTGTCTGATTGGTGATCGGCTTTCCGGCAGAATCATACGCGAATTTTCCGGCCTCAATGTTATTGTACGGCATAAACTGGCCGTGCGTTCTGGTCGGACCGGTGCTGTTTCCGATCGCGCCGAGCTGATCATAAACGGTAAATGTGCCGTCTTCATTCAGGTGCGCGAAATTGGAAGTACTGTCGTATTCAAAGTATCCGCTCTCGTTATAAACACTCTGCAGGAACAGATGATTGACGTCGGTCATGCCGGTAAACAGCTTCGACAGCGGTTCTTTATGTCCTGTTTTTTCGGTCGTCGTCGGATAGCCTTCTTCATTCAGATCAGTAGAAAGCAGACCCGGGTCATAGTTATTTGGATGGGAGCCGAAGAATGCATGCTGTACGGAATCACGGTCAACCGCAAGCGGATTATTGAAGTCGATCATTTTCATCGAAATACCGTACTGACTGCTGTCAATGGTTTTTACCTCTGTCAGACGATCCTCTGTCTCATCCGGTTTCTCCGGATTTACAACAGCAAAGTAGAAATCCTCTGCCTCGGCCAGCGGGCAGGATACAATATGTCCTTTCTCCGTCTTCAAACCTGCGAATGCATAATTGGCGTCATCCCACGCAATAATCGGGGTGTAGTTTTCTCCGTAACGGCGTCCGTTCAGATTGACGCCGAGCGGTTTATTCGAAAGAATCTGTCCGCCTGAAACCTGCGGGGCAATATAATTGCCGTACTGCACATTCTGCAGTTCATAATAGTGGGTTGAGGTTCCGTCATTGTTCCGGTACTCCGTAAATGTCCAGAGCGCCGTATTGACTCTGCTGGCGATCCACTCAATACCATCGCCGGTGTCGTAGCACCGCACAAGCGAACCGTCGTGATCTACAGCATAGAATTCATATTTCTTCGTCGTATCATTCCAGATACGTGTATAAATAATAATCTGGGACTGCTGACGCTCGCCGTCTTCCTCTTTGTCGTATACATTTTCCTCATCGGAAACGCTGACTTTGCGGGCTGCATAAAGCGTGAAATCCTCTTCCGGAAGAACGGACTTTTCGACAAGATTCATCCATTTTGTATCGGCATTGTTTGTGGTTCCCCAGAAACCATTCGCCGTACTGTTATTCGAGAGGTTTATTTCCAGCGCGTATCCGTTTGCTGTAAAGCTGTACTTTCCGCTGTTTGCATCACTTCCGGGGATTACCTGAATCAGGCTGTTTTCGCCGCGGCCGGCCTCATCGGTCAATACAACGTTCCGGCCGTTGATTGTAAGATATTTTTTCAGTCCGTTTACTGTAGTTGTAATATAGTACCGGTCCTCGTGATCGCAGTGGAACGTCCACTCTGTAATATCACTGTTGGCTGCGACAAGCAGAATTCCTTCATTATTCAGAACATCCGGCCGCATGAGCATATCGTCCGCCGCCAGACGCTCGACACCGCTCTGCGTTTTTGCCTGTGCCGTCAGTGCTGCCGCTGCCGCCGTATCGTTGTGATATGCAATGCCATAGGTTTTTCCGTCCAGATGATACGGATCCCGCTCTATCTGATTGAAGTACTCCAGTTTCATTCTGGCGTTGACATCATTCGTATCATTATATGCCGCGATCGACTTTCCGTTCACTCCGCCCTGCATGTTCCAGCAGAAGTTATTCGAACCGATCAGCAGGAAATTGTCTGTTGTTCCCGGAAACAGTCTGGCTGTAAACACGGTTGCCTCCGCTTTGTCAGAAACCAGCGACAGGCTGTTGGAGGACTGCTTTACGTATCTGGCTGCACCGGTATTGGCATCTTTGCAGAAGGCATAAAACTGGTCTGCCGTGCCTTCCACCTGTTCAAAATAGTACAGAACGGCACCTGCCGCTATATCGGGCGAAGATGCTTTCGCTGTTTTCGTTATGCCTGTACGGACGTTTGAAATTTTCGTAATTTTATCTGTCAGATAATATCCGTCTTTATGCGCTGCATAGACACCCTGCCGTCCGATTCTGGCAAGTTCTTCAACCGATTTAATCGAATTCCATCCCGAAACTGCTGTCGGTGCCTCAGGCGCGTCAACAATCGCGTAAACGGAGAACCCTGCCGCCGCAAAGGAGACGGTTCCCGATTCCGCAGTCACATCAAGCACTTCCGGCTCTTCGCCGAAATGCACGACCTGCAGGCTGCCGCTGTCAGAATCAGTCAGCTCGACCTGTACATCCACGGTGCTTCCTTCTGCCGGCTGAATTTCTTTTCCGCCGCTGACACTCCGGAGGTCAAAGAAACGCGCGTAGTCAGAAGACCCGGCCTTCCTGCCGAGCGCATCCTCAGCCTTTGCCAGATAATATGCATAATCAGCAGATGCGTCCAGAAGTTCATCCACTTCGAGCTCCGCATCCTTCGGGATGCCTGCGTCCGGTGAACATGTCACTGTCACTTTGTAGTTATGACCGTCGGAAGCGAGAATATTTTTCTCAATGACAGTCGCAACGATCGCGTAAAGCGAAAAGCTCTCCACCTGGAACTGTACGGTGCTGTTGTCGGTGACCGAGGTGCCGAGTACCTCTGTTTCCGTCTGCGTCTGTGTGGTTCCGGGCAGCTTGAGCGGACTGGTGTTTTCCGTCTGGCCGCCGCCGGCCGCGACGATCTTCGTGCCCTGCAGTTCCGTTCCCGGGAAATGCACGGCGTGTACTTCCTGTGTCGTCTCCGGCATGTCCTTCTTCATGACAACCGAGACCTCCATCGGCGCTGCCGGCTGAATCTCATTGCCGTCAGCATCATAGATGGAGAGGTCAAACATATACTGCACCTTATTGCTGGCTGTTCCTGCAGCAGCTTTGTCCGCTGCCGGATCTGCCTGGTTTTCAACAGCGGCAATCGCCTGCTCGCTGTAATATTCATGCTGTCCGTGAATGTCCGGGATCGCGGTCGCCTGGAACACGGCATCCTCCGGAATCCTGCAGGCCGCACTGTAAGCTGCTGTAATGCTGTAATCTGCGCCCTTCACGCGGATTTCCCGGACACCGTCGCTGTATGTCACTTCATCTGCGGCGTCTCCGTCAGCATCCTCTGCACTGTCTGCATTTACATCCTGACCTGCTTCCGCTTCAGCTGCATCGAGCGCAGCATCTTCTCCGCCGTCACCGGTCCCGTCTTCAGGCCGGTCTTCTCCTGCAGCGGCATCGTCTTCCGGATTCTCCTCAGAAGACACAGCATCCGCATCATCCGATCCCGCTTCGCCATCGAGCGTAAACCAGCCGGAGCTGTTCTGACCCGCTTCATCATCCTGCAGACCTGCGCCGGCTTCCTGCGCACCGGATTCCGCTCCGGCATCCACGGTTTCACCCGCTTCGCCTTCCGAATCATATTCCGTTATCAACTGCTTCTGAAGCATGGTAAAAGCAGCAGTGATCTCGCTGCTGTCCTTATCGTATCTGCTCTCTGTGACCGCATCATCCCGGTCGCCCTCGATCACGGTAATGGTGCCGGCATCGACCGCCGTCACGATTCCCATGTGCGGAACAGATGCGCTGCCCTTCTTCTCATTGCGCAGAAATACAAGATCACCGCGTGCATAATCCGCGGCATCTCCGACCGGCAGTACCCGCTCTGCATTTTCCAGCACCCGGATCCACTCAGCCGACCCGGTCGTATCCACCGGAACTGCAGCAAAATCAACTTCTGCGTAATACAGGCAGAACGCAGCAAAATCAAGACTCCAGTCCGCATAGGGCTCGCCGTTCCAGTCGCCGTACCGCGTATAGCCGCGCTGAACCGTCCCGTCTGCTGAGGACGTGGTCTCGATGGTGCTCTCCTGATATCCCAGCTGGCTCTCTGCCGCAGCTGCCAGATCTTCTGCCCATTCACCGGTCAGTACCGCCGGCAGCGTTGCTTCCCAGTCTGCTGCTGTCTCATGATCCTGCGTGATCAGCTGTGCTTTTCCCTGATCTGTTTCCTGCTGCTCGTCTGTCTGATCTGTCCCGTATGATCCTTCTGTCGAATCAGATACAGATCCGCCGGCACTTCCCGCAGATCCGGCATCACCATTCTCTGTCCGGCCGCCGTCTGCCGGTTCCGTCCATTCACCGGTCCCGGATTCGTAACCGTCCGCATCCTGCAGATTCTCTTCTTCCTGCCAGTCCTGTCCGTCATCCGTATCCGGACTGCCGGCTTCTTCCATTTCATTTACAGCAGCTGTATCCGCTGCATCGGTATCATCTTCCGCTTCCTGCTCACTGCCTTGATCTGCTTCCGCCGCTTCTTCTGCAGAATCCGCTTCCTCTTCTTCTGAAGCATCCTCTGTCTCCACAGCCTCCCGCGACGGGATCGTAACCTCTTCCGTCACTGACTGCGTGCTCATCTCCTCTTCGCCGCCGGCTTCCGCAACAGCACCTTCTCCCTCCGCACCTGCATCGGCAGCCTGCTGCCCGTCAGTCGCTTTGAGTTTCCGGTCAGGCATGTAAATAAGGCCTGCTGTCACACAAAGAATGACAGCAAGTGCAAGCGCGATTGATCTTTTTATATATTTCTGGGTCAATCACTTTTTCTGTGTGATTGATGGTTACTGGATGCGTACGCCACCCTTGACTGAACCTGTCAGAAACGCTGCGGCTTAAGTGCCGACGGTGAAGAACTCAAGAACAGCCTGCTTTCTTCACCATATCGG
>JAFUCM010000002.1 GCA_017459675.1 Eubacterium sp. | reverse complement strand
TCATGTTCCTGATCTATGCGATCGCGATGGGCGGCTGGAAAGTATCAATCGGTACGGCTGCAACTGATTTTGCAAATGACGTTGTCTTCGGCGAGTGGGTTCCGGGATTCTTCGACAGTCTGCTCGGTGCACTGCATGTCGCAGAAGGCACTGCACTGTACGGTCTGATTCAGGACGGTATCGTTGCAGGCGTTGGCGCAGTTCTCGGATTCGTTCCGCAGATGCTCGTTCTGTTCCTGTTGCTGGCAATCCTTGAGGACATCGGCTACATGGCACGTGTCGCATTTGTCATGGACCGTATTTTCCGTCAGTTCGGTCTGTCAGGAAAATCCTTCATTCCATGCCTGGTCGCAACCGGCTGCGGCGTTCCGGGTGTCATGGCATCCAGAACCATCGAAAATGACCGCGACCGCAAGATGACGGTTATGACGACAACCTTCATGCCGTGCGGCGCAAAGCTGCCGATCATCGGCCTGATCGCAGGTGCACTGTTCGGCGGATCCCCGCTGATCGCAGCATCCGCATACTTTATCGGAATCGGTTCCGTAATCCTTTCCGGTATTATCCTGAAGAAATTCAAGGCATTCGCCGGCGAGCCGGCTCCGTTCGTTATGGAGCTGCCGGCCTACCATGTACCGTCCGTCGGCAACGTGCTCCGCGCAACATGGGAGCGCGGCTGGTCCTTCATCAAGCGCGCAGGATCTGTCATCGTTGTTTCTTCCATCATTATCTGGTTCCTGAGCTCCTTCGGAAGCGTTAACGGACATTTCGGCATGGTTGACAACCTGTTTGAAGACGAGACAATCGTTACAGAGCAGGCTGTCGCAGATATCGCTGACAGAATGAACATTCCGGAAGAGGATGTAAACCCGATGGACGCTTCTCTGCTGGCAAGTGTCGGCAACGGCGTATCCTTCGTATTCCGTCCGCTCGGATTCGGAACCTGGAAGCCAACCGTCGCAACCGTAACCGGTCTTGTGGCGAAAGAAGAAGTTGTCGGTACTTTCGGTGTTCTGTACAACTATGATGAAGAAGCAGGCGGCGAGCTTGAAGAGAACGGTGATCAGATCTGGGATCGTGTGGCAGCAGACTACACACCGATTTCTGCATTCGCATTCATGATATTCAACCTGCTCTGCGCACCGTGCTTCGCGGCAATCGGCGCAATCAAGCGTGAGATGAACAACGCAAAATGGACCTGGGCGGCAATCGGCTATATGACGATCTGGGCATACACACTGGCACTGATCGCATACCAGGTCGGCGGTCTGTTCACAGGCACTGTCGGATTTAACTTTGGAACAATCGTCGGATTTGTACTGATCGCAGTGATCATTTACCTGCTGTTCCGCAAAGGCTACAAGCCGGAGGAAGGCAGAAGAACACTGACATCTGTTGATGCGGCAGGTGCATAACCGGAAGTCTGCGAGTCAGATTTGTTCCTGTAAACATGTTATTCGCAGTATACAGCAGGACACGTACCATCCAGAATAGCCATAAGAAACCTGCTGTACGAATATCTGTCCTGCGGAGGAACTTTCCTTCGCAGGACAAGTCCTCTTTTTCGAAGCCCGTGGAAGCGGGATGATCCGGCGGGATATATGGCCGGAATACGATTTTTTGAAGCAGAAGGGAGATGCTGAATATGATGGCAGTCATCGGACCGGTAATTGCAGCACTTATGGTCGCAGGACTCGTGGCCGTGTGCGGCAGAGAAATCTATAAAGGGCATAAAAGCGGCGGCTGCGGCGGATGCAGCGGCGGCTGTTCCGGGTGCTCCGGTTCCTGTGCTTCCTGCAGCGGATGTGCACATCATGTGAGGCAGAAATAAAAAATGATCAAGACAACCATCGGCGTGGACGGCATGATGTGCGGCATGTGCGAAACACACATCAATGAGGCGGTCCGCAGAAACTTCAAGGTCAAAAAGGTGACTTCATCCCGCAGTAAATGCGAGACCGTGATCCTCTCAGAAGAACCGCTTGACGCAGGAAAATTAAAACAGGTGATCACGGACACAGGCTATGAGGCGGGTGAAGTAAAAGAAGAAGCATATAAGAAAAAAGGTCTCTTTCGTTAAAAACGGAAAGAGGCCTTTTTTTCAGGGCTATTTTATCGGCTTTTCCGGAACTGCGGACAGGGAACTGCGGACAGACGGAAAATCCCGGTTTCAGGACAGCACGTTATCGATCACGCTGCATGTTTTGGGCTGACGGACAGTTCTGTCCGTCGCAGCCGGCACAGCCGCAGCTGCAACCACCCTGTTTTTTTCTGCGGATTGTAAATACCAGCGCGGAAATGATGATGGCTGCGAGGATCACAATCAGAAGGATGTCGTAGATGTTCATGTGTTTTCTCCTTTTATGGCTGCGCCGCAGCCTGTTCATGTGATATCAGCCGCCTACCCCAGCATCAGGAAAATGATCCGCACGGCGAGTGCGGCAGCCCATGCGACCATACACTGCCAGATGACCATGTTGACAGCGTATTTGGCGCCGAGTTCACGCCGGACCGAGGCGATTGCTGCGACACATGGTGTGTACAGCAGTGAGAAGACCAGCATGGATGCGGCGGCTGCAGGGGCCAGAAGGGTGCCGACATTTTTGCCGAACAGGATTTCCATGGTTGCGACGACGCTTTCTTTCGCGATGAAGCCGCTGATCAGTGAGGTTGCGATCCGCCAGTCACCCATGCCGAGCGGGCGGAAGACTGGTGCGATCCAGCCGGCGATTACGGCCAGAATGCTGTTTTCTGAGTTCTGGATCAGGTTCAGATGCAGATCGAAGCTCTGCAGGAACCAGACAAGGACCGTTGCAATCAGAATAATGGAAAATGCGCGCTGGAGGAAGTCTTTGGCTTTCTCCCAGAGCAGCTGTATGACATTGCGGGCGCCGGGCATGCGGTAGTTCGGCAGCTCCATGACAAAGGGAGCGGCCTCCCCGCGAAACAGGGTTCTTCTGTAAAGTGATGCCGCCAGGATTCCGACGAGAATGCCCAGAAGATACAGACCGACCATGATCAGTCCGCTCTGCTTCGGGAAAAATGCATTTACAAAGAATCCGTAAATCGGCAGCTTGGCGGTACAGCTCATAAACGGTGTCAGGAGAATGGTCATTCTGCGGTCGCGCTCACTCGGAAGTGTCCGTGTGGCCATGACGGCTGGTACCGTGCAGCCGAATCCGATCAGCAGCGGTACAATGCTGCGGCCGGAGAGGCCGATTCTCCGTAAGATTTTATCCATGAAAAATGCCACACGCGCGATATAGCCGCTGTCTTCCAGCAGTGAGAGAAACAGGAAGAGCGTCACGATGATCGGCAGGAAGCTCAGTACGCTGCCGACGCCTGCAAAGAGGCCGTCAATGATCAGCCCGTGGATGGCTTCGTTGACGCCCGCCGCAGACAGCGCGGTATCCGCCAGCGTGGACAGATGCTCAATACCGGCTTCCAGCAGTCCCTGCAGCCAGGCACCGATCACATTGAAGGTAAGCCAGAAGATCAGAGCCATAATCCCGATAAAAACAGGGATGGCAGTGTATTTTCCGGTCAGAATCCGGTCAATCCGCTCGCTGCGGATCCGTTCTTTGCTCTCGACCGGTTTGTGAACCGTCTGTGCACAGACCTTCTGGATAAAGGAAAACCGCATATCGGCGATGGCGGCACTGCGGTCAAGGCCGCGCTCGTTCTCCATCTGCACAATGATGTGCTCCAGCATCTTGCTCTCGTGTTCATCCAGTTTCAGCTGCTGCAGGACAAGGGAATCCCCTTCGATGACCTTTGCTGCCGCGAACCGGACAGGAAGGCCCGCCCGGACGGCATGATCCTCAATCAGGTGAATGATCGCATGGAGACAGCGGTGAACGGCTCCGTTGTGATCATTTTCATCACAGAAATCCTGCCGTGCCGGTTTTTCCTGAAAGTGGGCGACATGAATTGCATGCTCCACCAGTTCTTCAATACCGGAATTTTTGGCAGCGGAGATCGGAATAACCGGAACGCCCAAAAGATCCTCCATCAGATTGACGTCGATGGTGCCGCCGTTGGCCGCAATCTCATCCATCATATTCAGGGCGATGACTGTCGGAATGCCGGTTTCCAGAAGCTGCATGGTCAGGTAAAGATTCCGCTCGATATTCATGGCATCTACAATATTGATGATGGCGTGCGGCTTTTCGTTGATGACGAAGCTGCGGGACACCAGTTCTTCGCTGGTGTACGGCGACATGGAGTAGATGCCCGGAAGATCTGTGATTCTTGTGTAGGGATGTCCCTTGATGACGCCGTCTTTCCGGCTGACCGTGACGCCCGGGAAATTGCCCACATGCTGGTTGGCGCCGGTAAGAGCGTTGAAGAGCGTCGTTTTGCCGCTGTTCTGGTTGCCGACCAGCGCAAAGGAAAGTGTCGTCATATCCGGCAGCGGGTGCTCCGTCGCCTTCTCATGGAAGCGGCCGCGTTCGCCCAGTCCGGGATGCTCCGTTTTTGTGGAGGAGCCTGTCTGGGGGTGGTCAAAATCCAGATCATCCTGATCCGGAATCTGTGACGCCGCCTGCTCCGAAACCGGCTCGACGCAGATCTGTTCTGCATCGGAAAGCCGGAGAGTCAGCTGGTAGCCGTGAATCATCAGCTCCATCGGATCGCCCATCGGCGCATATTTTTCAATGGTTACTTCGGTGCCGGGGATCACGCCCATGTCCAGAAAGTGCTGGCGCAGGGCTCCCTGTCCGCCGACCGCCGTGATGACGGCGGTTTTACCGATTTCCAGTTCTCTAAGTGTCATGTTCCGTTTTTACCGTCCTTTATAAATTCGGGTTTCCCCTCTGAAGAATTAGTATATTTTAACCCAAATTCGATGTCAATAGTTTGCGAGGCATAACCACAAAAGTGAACAAAATAATCATGTTACTACGATTGTAACGCAATTAAATGCGATTTCGCCGTTCACGCGCGCTGCGCAGCGCGCGATTGCGCTGGCGTAAAGAATCCGGACCTGTTGCGCGGAAGTTAAAATTCATATATGATAGGAGATATAGAAGGAAAAGAAGCATACAGTGTCAACGGAAGTGGGAAACGCATGAAATAAAAGGAGGAAACGGCTTGATGAAATACATATGGAAGCAGAAAGCAGTATGTATGCTGGCGGTTTTGATCGTGCTTGGCCTGATGCTCACTGCCTGCGGCGGGTCAAAAGCGGCCGGCGGCGCAGAAGCGGAGAAAAGTGCAGCCGGTACCTATGTCGGGAATTTTGACATGACGGAACTTCTGAACCAGGAGACGGAAGCTTCCGGTATTCAGTTCAGCAGTGCCGTGACGACGGATTTCATTCTGAAGCTGAACGAGGATGAGACGTTCGTGTTCGACATTGATGCAGATTCACTGGTATCGTCTGTTACGGAAGCGGTGCAGAATGAGATTGACAGTATCATTGCAGGCCTGATGGGAGAGGAAGTCACAGCAGAATCCACAGAGGAGATCGCCAAAGCAGCGGGGTATGATTCGTATGATGCATTTAAGGAAGAAATCCTGAATCAGATCACAGAATCACTCGACGAGGATGCGCTCTCGGAACTGACAGACTCCTGTCATATTGAAGGTACTTACACCCTCAAGGATAAGAATTTGAGCCTGAGCGCCGAAGACAGCGAGAATTTCTCTGTAAAGGTGGGAACCCTTCAGGATGACGGGTCAATCCTGCTGGATCTGGATGCAAATGACCAGAATATCCAGATCACATTTGCGAAGCAGTCATAAGAATAAGACAGACAGGGACGTTGTACAGCCCATGCGCGGATAAAGCACGCGATCACAGATCGCATTTTACATCGCGTGCGGGCTGCCGGAGTGGAAACAGCGTGAAAAAATGGCGCAATCCATACTGATTGTGCCATTTTGTCTTGAATTTCACAAAAAATTCACAAAATATTAGCACTCAACGCTTGACGCTGCTAACAATAAGTGGTATAACATAGTCATCGGAAGGAAATAGAAAAGGCTTCCGGGAGATTTTCCGGAGAGCGGTGCAAAAAGCAGACCGCCGGAAGATCGCTGACATAACAGATTCATCATATTTATTATAGAAGGAGGCATGACTTATGTTATTACCAGATGTTTTTGGAAAAGGTTTCTTTGATGATTTTATGGATGACCCGTGGGATCGTTTCTTCCGGACAGCTCCGGCAGCAAGAACAGCTGATCAGCCGGCTGCACGCAGCATGCGCACCGATATCCGCGAAGCTGAGAATGCTTATGAGATCGAGATGGATCTGCCGGGCTTCAAGAAAGAGGATGTCTCAGCTGAACTGCATGACGGCTATCTGACCGTAACAGCAGAGCGGAATGAGAGCAATGATGAGAAGGATGAGAAAGGCAATTACATCCGCAGAGAGCGTTACACAGGTTCCTACAAGAGAAGCTTCTTCGTCGGCAAAGATATGCAGCAGGAAGACATCCACGCGAAGTTTGAGGACGGCGTCCTGAAACTGGAAGTTCCGAAGGATGTCCCGAAGAAGGTCGAAGAGAAGAAGATGATCTCCATTGAGGGATAAACAGGTTCTGTTAAATGGATGTTTCCAGCAGAAGATAATATTTACCTCCATATCACGGGGCTGTCTTGCAGAAGGCAGCCTCTTTTGTTTGTATGGACAAGGCAGGCATATTTCTTTATGATAGCTGTGAAGGGAAATGCTGCATTTTGAGCAGAGCAGGATACCGGGGATAATGTATTACGGACAGGCGTGCGGATCCTGAGGAAGGCGTAAGTATGAATAAAACAACACCGGAAGAATTTGCAGTCAAAGAGAGCGGCATCCGCGTTGTGGACGGCGTACATGTCCACATGCCGACCGCATTTGCGCGGGAGAATCTCTTCTATGTCCGTATGGAGTCGCGCTACCGCTGCGATCCGGTCTATCAGGTGACGCGCAGCAGTCTGGATTCTTTTCTGATGTTTTATATCAAATCCGGCACGCTCGCATTTGCATATGAAGGGGAGGCATTCGACGCACTTGCAGGAGATGTGGTCCTGCTTGACTGCAACCTGCAGCACCATTACAGGGCTGTCAGGGAGACGGATTTTTACTGGTTTCATTTTCAGGGGATGGCGTCGCGGGCATATTACAGCAGGTTCTGTGAAAAAGGCGGAATCCATTTTACGGGACATGCGCATATGGAGGATCAGTTTGCGCTGCTGCATGAACTGATGAAGAACCGGCCGGATGACGAGGGCCAGGTCTCTGTGCTCGTTCACAGAATGCTTTCCATGCTCGATACGCCGGAAAGGGAGGTGTCGCAGCGCTCAGAGCCGGTGCGCGCCGCGATTGCATTCATGGAAATGCATTATAATGAGAAAATCGATATGGAGCAGCTTTCTGCTGCGGCTTCTGTGAGCAAATCGCATCTGACGCGCCTGTTCAACCGGGAACTCGGACTGACGCCGTATCTATATCTGATGCGGATGCGGATGAAGGAATCCATGCGCCTCCTGCTTTCGACAACCAGGAGCGTCGAGGAGATTGCGGAGGACTGTGCATTTTATTCGGCGGCCAATTTTATCCGCTGCTTCCGGCAGTATACAGGCCTGACGCCGGGGAAATTCCGGCAGCTGGTAAACGGGATGGATGCCTCGGGATATAATATATGAGTGTATTTGCATATTTTTGGATGATATTTGCCAGTGTCTGATGTGCGCCGGCGCGCTATGATAAGACAGAAGGTGCGGTATATCGTGTCAGGACATGAACCCTGACGACAGAGCAAATCACAAAAGGAGAACAGACATATGACATCCAGAGAACGTGTATTGACAGCATTTGCACATAAAGAACCTGATAAAGTGCCGGTGGATTTCGGCGGCATGTGCACATCCATGGTGAACTGCCAGGTGGTGGCACAGCTCCGTGATTATTACGGGCTGGAAAAGAGACTGCCGAAGATCAATGATATGTGTACGATGACGGCCTATGTGGAGCCGGATCTCGGCGAGGCGATGGGTGTCGATGTACAGCAGCTCTATAATTTCGGCGACACCTACGGTCACAAGAATGTGGAATGGAAAGAGTGGGAGTACAGAGGAACGCCGATCCTGATCCCGTCCAATGCAGTTCTCAAGGATGACGGAGAAGGCGGCACATATGTTTTCCCGCAGGGAGATGACAGTGTTGCGCCGAGCGGACATTTTCCGCCTGACGGCTATTATTTTGACAATCTGGAGCGTCCGGACGAGGATTTCGATGAGGATGATCCGGATCCGAGCGGCAATGTCGAGGACTACATGCCGGTTTCTGATGAGCAGATCGCATATCATCACAAGGTGATGGAGGAGATCAAACCGCTCAACCGCGCCATTCAGGTAGGCCCGTGCTATTCCTGCCTGGGTGATGCGAACAACATCCCGGGCCCGAACATCAAACATCCGCGCGGCATCCGCAGCATCGCGGACTGGTATATGGCGCCGCTTCTGTATCCGGAAACGGTTGAAGAAATCTTTGAGCGCGGCACAGACATCGCCATTGAAAACTTTAAGCGGTACTGGGAAGAGTTCGGCTCTGACATCGATATCGTCTATGTCTGCGGAACGGACTACGGCTCACAGAACAGTCTGATGATGTCGACAGATACATTTGAAGAACTGTATCTGCCTTATTATAAGAAAATGAATGACTGGATCCACAGCAATACGACGTGGAAGACGCTGAAACACTCCTGCGGCGCGATCTTTGACATGATTCCGCTGCTGATCGAGAGCGGATTTGATGCGCTCAATCCGGTACAGTGCTCCGCAACCGGCATGGATCCGAAGCGGCTCAAAGATACCTACGGAAAGGATATTCTGTTCTGGGGCGGCGGTATCGACACCCAGCAGGTACTTCCGTTCGGTACCCCCGAAGAAGTCCGCGCACAGGTGCTGGAGCGTCTGGAGATTTTCTCCAAAAACGGCGGCTACATCTTCAACACCATTCACAATATCCAGGCAAATACTCCGATTGAGAATATCGTTGCCATGGTAGAGGCTGTGAAGGAGTTTAACGGGGACAAGTAAATATTGATATTTATGGTGAAAGGCATGCAGTTTGTATATTCCATCGCAGGCACGCTTGCGCTAGCTCATCCTCGCAGCGGTACTAAGCTTCACAAGGGATCCTTGTTCAGCAAGTACCGGCGGGATTCGGACTACCTGCTTATGGAATGATACAAACTGCATGGCCTTTTTGATTTGGCTTGCCGGATGTTTTATGTTTTGACGCGTCATCTGGATTGAATGAACGGTCGTGTTGTTACTCGATTGCTGCGGTCTCGATGACGAATTTGGTGGTGGCGGACATTCCGTCTGCGGCACCTGTGAAGCTGCTGTAGGATGCTTCTTCTGAGAGGACTGCCTTGACGCGGCTGACGAGGTCGTTCAGGTCGCCTTCTGTGAGGTCGGCGAGTTTCTGAATGCCTTCCCGGTCGAGTCTGACCAGACCGCTGTGCAGCTGGTCTGCACCATCGTGGAGTGCGCCGATGCCTTCTTTGACGGTATCGCTGCCGCCGGAAAGTGTGTCGGAGCCTGTCTGCAGTTTCAGGATGCCGTCAACCAGTGCATCGGCACCGCTGAACAGTTTTGTGCCGGCGGTTTTGACTTCTTTGGCGCCGTTTTTGAGTTTTTTGTCGTTTCCGGTCAGCTTCGCTGCGCCGTTTTGCAGGGCCTTGATTCCCTTAGAGGAGCTGCCGCTGAGTTTTGCGGCACCGTCGTCAAGCTGTTTGACGCCCGGGACCAGTTTTCCGTCAATGGCTTTTTTCAGGGAAGCTGTGCCGCCTGCCAGCTGGTCAACACTGCTCTGCAGGGTTCCGAGCTTTTTGACCGGATCGGAGGAGATCAGACTGTTCAGGGTATTCTTGAGTTCCGGAAGCTGTGCTTTCAGAGCCTGATAGGAGGCGCTGTTGATGACGTTTCCGAGTGTGGTGCTGATTTCCTGTGCTTTCTTGCTGAGCTGGTCGAGTCCGCCGGTCAGCTGCGCAATGTTTGCGGGGTCGAAATCCGGTGCAATAACATTTGCGTCAATTCCGCCCTGGATGTTCTGAATGACGGTGTCAGCGGCTGTATTTGCCGCGGTGTCGGCTGCGGTGCCGACCGCGCCGCGGGCTGCCTGATAGGTTCCCTGCGCCTGCTGGATCTGGCCGTTTGCCGCATTGATTTTCGCATTTGCGGCATTGATCTGTTCCTGTACCTTCGACCGTTCCTCCTCGGAAAGTCCGGAAAGATCCACGCTGATTTCCGGAATGGATTCGAGGGCGAGGGATTCCGGAAGCTGTGATTTGACCTGATTGCCGACGGCTGCGCCGACCTGACCGCCGATGCCGGCCTCGGCAACCTTCGCAGTTACCTGCTTTGCCCCGCCTTTCGCGCCGTTGAAGGATTTTTCCTGAATCGCCGCGCCTGCCTGTACAATTCCCTTCTTCAGCGTTTCGATCTGTGTAATCAGACCGTCTGCCTGCTTCTTCGTGGATTCCAGGCCGTCAAAATCATTCAGCACCTTCGTCACATCTACGCCGGCCGCATCGAGGGAGCCTTTGCCTGCCTGTACAAGCTGGCTGATCTTATTGACATCAATGGAATCGGCTGCCTTCTGTAGCTGTCCCATACCGCTGTTCAGTGCATTGACACCCTTTACCAGATCACTGCTGCTGTCTGTGCTTTTCTGCAGCGTGTCCAGACCGGTCTTCAGCTGGTCAATTCCTGTCTGCAGATCAGAAAGGGACCGGATGCCTTCTGCGAGCTGTTCCGCGCCGCCGACATAGGAGGTGACGCCGTCGGCCAGCGTATTTACGCCGTCGACGTACTGTTTGACGCCGCTCTTGAGTGTGCCGGAGCCGGATGCGAGTTCCCCGACACCGCTGTGCAGCGTCTTGATGCCGCCGTCCAGTTTTCCGTAGCCGTTCTGCAGCTTTGTGGTGCCGTCGAAGAGTTCGCCGGAGCCGTCCACAAGCTTCGTTCCGGCCTCCTTGATTTTGTCCATCGCTTCATTGATGCTGTCGACAGAGAGGAAATCCTTTGTGGTGAGATCGCTGAACAGATCGGACATTGCGAATGTATAGGTGGAGCCGAGTGAGAAATCCGTGACATCCGCATGAATCTCGAAGGTGTCGGAGATGTTCAGATCCTCAATGCCGTCCCGCATTTTCTGCTTGAAATCATGGGTGTCAAAGTCCAGATCGCCGGATGCGGCATCATCTGTCTTCGCACCGGTGTTTTGCTCTGCAGCAGCTTTGTCTGCAGAATCTCCGGCGGCTGTGCTGTCAGAAGCAATATCTTCATCCAGCTTTTCCTCCAGATCCGCCAGCTTCAGGCTGTCTTTCAGCCCCGGCATGCCATAGCCGATGACAACATTGCCGCTGCCGGTGTTGACGACACGCCCGTTGTCCACGGTGACATTCGCAAAGGTATCCGGCGGCAGGATGATGCCGGTCATCATCAGGAACGGAGATTTGACCGATTCTTTTGTGCCGTTGACAGCAACGGTCACATCGGCGTCATTTTCATACTGCACGCGGATGGTGAGACTGCCGCTTTTGCCCTTCAGTGCCTCCGGCGCGATTTCTTTGCCGTCCAGAAGGAAGGTCAGGTGTACTTTTACCGGGGATGCTTTGTCTGTTTTGCCCTGATAGTAAATATCCTGGCCGTTCGCATCCCAGACAAGTGTTCCGTTCTCATCGGTGAAGGTTTCATCGCCCTTGACATTGATGATATCGTTCAGGTCAGAGGCATCCTCGACGGCACCTGCCGCACCGTCCAGAATCAGGTGACTGGACACCGTCGTGTCTGTCTCATTGCCTTCCGGATCCGCCATGATGTAGACAGTGTCTTCTTTGGAAATATCCCCGGAAGAATCTGCAGAGGCACCGGCGTCTGCAGCAAATACCGGAATCGGGGCAACACACGGCGAGGCTGTTGCTGCAATGGCGGTGGTAAGACCAAGTGCGATGGAACGTGCAGCATTCTTTTTGTTTATCATATCGATTATCCTCCTGATGTATTTCTATCTGTATATGTATATGAATCTGCAAATGTCAGAGGCGGCCGGGACAGCTGCCGAAACAGGAACCACTGTGCCGGCAGATTTAACTGTCCGTGTTTTCTGAAGAGGAGACAGAGAACCGTCCCCTGTCTCCGAGAAACCGCCACGAGGTCCGGCAGATCAGCCCGTCGAAGAGCATGAACATGCCCGGCAGCACGAAGATGACCGTGAACATGCTGATGATCGCACCGCGGGCCAGCATCGTGCAGATGGAGTGGATGATGTCAATCTGCGAGTAGGCCGCGACGCCGAAGGTGGCCGCGAAGAATGAGCAGCCGCTGGTGATAATCGAGGCAATGCAGGCGCGGTGTGCGATGCTGACCGCTTCTTTCTTGTCATGCCCCTGCCGGCGTTCTTTCTGGTAGCGGCTGGTCAGCAGAATCGCGTAGTCCACCGTGGATCCCAGCTGCACCGTTCCGAGAATGATGCTGGTGACAAATGAGATTTTTGTGCCGGTATAATACGGAATTGCCATATTTACCATGATGGCAAATTCAATGGTCAGCTCCAGAATCACCGGGAGGGAGAGGGAGCGGAAGACCACTGCAATGATTGCAAAGATAATCAGAATCGATGCTGCGTTGACATTCCGGAAATCGACATCCGCGATGTCCACCAGGTCATGTGTCAGCGGCGCCTCGCCGATAACCATCGCAGAGGGATCGTATTTGTCGACGATCTCGTTGATTGCGTCGATCTGCGCGTTGACTTCGTCCGATCCGGTGTAGTATTCCGTGCTCGCGAAGGCCAGTTCGTAGCCGCCGCTCTGCAGCATGCTGCGCACATCCTTCGGGATCATCTGATCCGGGATTGACGGATCAATCAGGGAATTCAGCCCGATGCACCAGGTGACGCCGTCCAGCGCGTCGATTGCATCAAACATTTCCTTCTTTTCTTTCGCGGGAATGCTGCTGTCCATGAGAATCATGTGCATGGTGCTGCTGTCAAAATCGTCCTGTACCTTTACCTGTGCGATCTTGGAGGGCAGGTAATCCGGCAGGGATCCGGACATATCGTAATAGACGCCGACGTGGTTATTTCCCCAGATGGCCGGGAACAGCAGGACCAGAAATACGACCAGCCAGATTTTATAGTGCCGGGTGACGAAATCTGATAAGCGGCCGATGCCGGCGAGCAGCGGGCGGTGCGTTGTTTTGTTGATCAGCGGCTCAAACAGCAGAACCAGTGCCGGCAGCAGTGTGATGCAGGAGAGAACGCCGAACAGAACACCTTTTGCCATGACCAGCCCCATATCAATGCCGAGTGTAAAGGTCATAAAACAGAGGGCGATAAAGCCGGCAACCGTCGTAATGGAACTGCCGATCACCGATTTAAAGGTACTCGCGATCGCGTGTCCCATGGCAGTGCTCTTATCGCCCGGGAAAAGCTTCTCATTTTCCCGGAAACTGTCGAGCAGAAAGATGGAATAGTCGGTTGTGACGCCGAGCTGCAGAACAGCTGCCACCGCCTTCGTAATATAGGAAATTTCTCCGAAAATGATGTTGGAGCCCATGTTGTAGATGATGGCGGCGCCGATATCAATCAGGAAGAGAAACGGGACCACAAAAGAGTCTGTCAGAAGCAGCATGACCGCCAGGCAGAGCACCACGGCGATTGTGACATAGATCGGAAGCTCGCCGTTTGTCAGGTCACGCAGATCATTCAGAATGGCTGTCATGCCGCTGACATAGCAGTCATCGTCGCAGATTTCCCGGATGCGGTCGATCGCCTCCATAGACGCGTCGGATGAAGTGGAATCCTCCAGCAGCGCCAGCATCATTGTGGCATCCCCACGGAAAAACTTCTGGCGCAGCTTTTCCGGAATCATTTCCACCGGAAGGGAGAGATCGGCGATGTCGTCGTACCAGAGTACGTCTTTGACATGCGGAACGGCCTCGATCTCCGCCTCGAGCGCGGCGGTATCTTTGAGTGCCTTGTTATCCACAATAATCATGGAAAATGCGCCCATTCCGTATTCATCCATAATAATGTTCTGGCCTTTGACCGTTTCCAGCGATTCCGGAAGATAAGTCAGAAGGTCGAAATTTGTGCGGGTGTTCAGATATCCGATCGCGGACGGCACGAGCATCGCGATACAGATGATCAGAATCAGAATTCTGTTTCTGGCAATCCATTTGCCTGCAGCTATCAATTCAGACAACTCCTTTCATATATAAATTGACCAATGTTCATTTTAACAAAAAATGACCGTTAGTCAATCGTCGAACTGTACAAAAATGACCACCGGACAGTTTCTGGAATTATGCAATCTTTAACAGAATCAATAAAGCGGCGCGGGAAGGCAGTAATCACCTTGACATTCCGGGGAATGTGCAGATATCATAAGACCATCTGAAAATGCAGGAGGAACAGCATGGGACGCGTGGAAATCAACAAAAAGAACAAGGAAGAAGCCCTGTATCAGAAGGGGTTTCAGCTCTTTGTTGATAAGGGATTTGTCAAGACGACGATTGCGGATATCGCAAAGGCCGCCGGTCTGGCAAAAGGAACCTTCTATCTGTATTTCAAGGATAAATACGAGCTGCGGGACAAGCTGATCGCGCGGCACTCCGGACAGGTTCTGCGCGCGGCCAGAACGCATCTGGCAGAACATCCGGTGGCGGGATTTGAGAATCAGATCCTGGTCATCGTGGACTATATTCTGGAATATCTGCAGAAAAATACCATGGTGCTGAAATTTATCAATAAGAACCTCTCCTGGGGAATCTTTGCGGAGGCAATCAGCAGTTCGGCGCCCGAAGAGACACAGGAAGTCTACACGGCACTGCTTGAAATGATGGAGCGGGAGCATGTGAGCTGTGAGCGGCCGGAACTTCTGCTGTTTTCGATTTTTGAACTGGTCGGATCCACCTGTTATTCCTGCATCTTATATGAGCAGCCGGTTACGATGAAGGAATATCTTCCGTATCTGCACACGTGCATTCTCCGCACGATCGAAGTATTCACAGGAGCTGAAAGAAAGGATTCACATGGCGACAATACATGAAATAACAAAGCTGACAGATGAGAAATTTGTCAATCTCTATCGTTTAAAAGGAAGCAACAGCAAGGGGCATCACGCCAACTATCTGGTTGCCTCCCGGGCGGAGAAAACAGAGGACCTCAAGATCCGGACGCGGCAGAATACTGCGGACGGTGTCGCGATCTACGCCCTGTACGGACCGGAACGCGACCGGATTGTAATGGTGCGGCAGTACCGCTATCCGGTGGACTGTTTCGTCTATGAACTGCCGGCGGGTCTGGTGGAGGCCGGGGAGAATTTCCGTGATGCCGCCGTAAGAGAACTCCGGGAGGAGACGGGGCTGGTCTTTACGCCGCTGGATGCGGACCCGATGTTCGAGGCGCCGCGGTACACGACCATCGGCATGACGGATGAATCCTGTGCAACTGTGTACGGATATGCAGAGGGAGAATGCACCAACTGTTTCAATGAAAAAAGTGAGGAGATCGAGATCGTGCTGGCGGACCGCGATGAAGTGCGGCGGATTCTGCAGGAGGAGCAGGTCGCCCTGCTGGCAGCCTACCACATGATGCATTTTCTCCATGATGAAGACCCGTTTGCATTTTTGCACCTGAAGAAATAAACATAGTAGTTCAATAAGCACTGTAGTTCAATAAGCATTGCATTTGAATCAACACAGCATTTGACAGGGAAAGCAGCATGCCCGAATTAAACAGGAAAATACAGAAATACATCAGCAGAAGTCAGGCGACCGTCTATCAGCTCGCCAAAAATACCGGCCTGGACCGCACAATGATCCAGAAGATGATCAAGGGAACGAAGTATCCGGGCGTGAAATTTTTCTACAAATTCTGCGACGCGCTGATGCTGAACCGCGATGAGCGGGAGGAACTGATTCAGCTGTTCCGGATTGAAAAAGAAGGTTACAGCCGCTATCAGAGCCGCCGGGAAATCGGCCGCCTCCTCACCAATATGCACAATGTCCTGGAGGGATACGAGTATCAGCGGGAAATGCCCGTTGTCATACCGGATCTGCCGCCCATTGACGGCCGTTCCGTGGAAATTGCCGGGAGACACAACGTCCGGCTTTTTATGTATGCATTTCTGCAGGATCAGATCCGGGAAAAAGCGGTCGACCACATTTATATGGATGTCTGCAGGTGGTCGGATTCTGTTTTGAAAAAGCTGTATCATTATCTGGTGGACAGTGCCGGAGCAGGCAGTACGGGAAATGTTGTGATCCATCAGCAGGTGATGCTGTCCTATGTGAATCACATATCGGAAAGCACCTTTGAAAATATCATTACGATGCAGAAGATTCTGCCGCCGGTCTTCATGCTCGGAAAGCATTATCAGGTCAGATTTGCCTATATCAATAATGCGCGGGACGAACGCATATATGTACCGTTCCGGCATTATCTGCTTGGGAAAGACCGGCTGTTTCTGTTCAATGACGAGGGAGACCGGGGAATCAGCATTACCGATCCTGTATTGATTCAGGGATACCGCAGGGAAGTGCTGGAGATCGAAGCGAAATCCCGCCCGCTGTACCGGTATGCAGAACATCTGAAACAGACGGCGGAACTGACACGGGAGATCAATCAGAACTGCCGGCCCGTTGCTTCTTATGGCGTGACGCCCGGCATCAGTCTGTTTGCGTCAGCTGCGGATTATGCCGCACCGTGTGATGACGAAACCCGGATTTTATACTGGGAGGCGGGAGAAAAACTGCTCAGGGCGATGGAGGATCCTGATTTTATCCAGATTTACGGGACTGCCGGGATGGAAGAATTTGTGAAAGAAGGGACATTCCCGCCGCCGGAAGACTGGTATTTTTCGAAACTTCGGACAAAAGACAGGGTTGCCGTGATCCATGCATACACGGATTTTCTGCGGGAGAGCAAATGCTCATATCTGCTGAAGAATGAAGAAGCTGTGGCAAATATGTTTTCGGGATTCGGGATCTGGCTCTTTGCGCCGAACCGGGTCATGATCAGCCAGAGTGGTCCGGGAATCCCACGCGGATTGCTGCTGCTGGAGGAAAACAGTATGTTTGAGAACTTTCTGGATTATTTCCGCAGCCTGATTGAGTATGAAGAGGTGTACCTGCCGAAGGAGGGCGCTGAACAATTTTGTAAAATTATGAACAAGTATATATCGGAATTATGACATCCTGTACACCTTCCGGTTCCAAAAACGTTGCATAAATATTACGAAATTGTAAGAAAAAGCTTCAAATCTGAAATAAAGTGTGTTATAATCGCTCCGAATAAACTGGAATCATGTAAGTTTGACTGACAAGGAGATGGATTATGAAGAAGCGCCTGGCTGTGCTCGCCCTCGCGGCGGCATTCATGGTATCTTCGGTTTCCGTATTTGCAGAAACAACACAGGAACGTCTGAATGCGGCGAAGCAGGCACAATATCAGACTGCGGGACAGCTGCAGACGACGCAGGACCGGATTGCCGTTCTTGAATCCAAGAAGGGTGAGACAGAAGCGTACCTGAAAGAACTGAATGACCAGATGACATCACTTTCTGCAGAGATCGATGATCTCCAGAAGCAGTATGCCGAGAAGCAGAAAGAACTGGATACGATCGGTGTCGAGCTCGGGAAAGCGCGTATTGAAGAAGAGGAGCAGCGCAAAAATATGAAGCTGCGGATTCAGTACATGTATGAGAATTCCGAGCAGAACGGACTTCTGGAATCACTGTTTTCAGCAGAGTCTTTCAGCGATTTTCTGAACCGGGCAGACAACATCAAGAACATCAGCGACTACGACAAAAAGATGCTGGATGAATACAATGCGATCTGCGAAGCGATTCAGAACGCCGAGGCAAAGGCAGAAGCCGAGCAGGCGGAGATTGCAAAAGTAGAAAAGGCATCTGAGAAGAAGAAAGCGGAGATGCAGGAACTTGCGGAGCAGACTTCCGCACAGGTTGCTGAATATGCAGCAAATATCGAGGATCAGGAAGGTGTTGCGGCACAGCTGATCAGTGCGATCCAGCAGCAGGAGGCGGACATTCAGTTCCTGACCGCCGCTGTTGAAGAAGAGATCCGTCAGGCGGAGGCAGCGGCTGCAGCAGCAGAAGCAGAGCGTCAGCGGCAGGCGGCAGAAGCGGCCGCGGCGGCAGAGGCGGCAGAGGCGGCAGCTGCACAGGAGGCACAGCAGGAAGAAGCCGATATCGAAGCGGAATCCGAAGAGGTAACGGCCTATGAAGATGACAGCGAAGCCACAGCAGAATCTTCAGCTGCAGCGACTTCTTCGAAGAGCACTTCTTCAAAAAGTTCATCCGCAGCTTCCGACTACAGCTACAGCGGCACCGTGCTGAACAAGCGCGCGGGAACCGTCACAGGACCGAGCGGCAAGGAGACTTACTACAATCTGAACATGTCCGGTGTCGTCAATATCATGCGCAACATGGGTAATTCCGATAAATACTGGGTGCGCGATGACGGCGTCAAGATGCTTGGCGACTATGTCATGGTTGCGGCAAACCTCGATACACATCCGCGCGGCTCGATTGTAGACAGCAGTCTGGGCAAGGCGATCGTGTGCGATACCGGAACATTTGCCTACTCCAATCCGAATCAGCTGGATGTGGCGGTGAGCTGGTAAAGAATTGTTTATCATGGAATGAAAGAATATAAGGGGCTGTCACATTAACATCCTCATGCATATATACATCACAGGGACCGCTTTCGCTCCGGGTCTACGCTCCGCTCCGGTCGGCGCAGAACCAGACGTCCACTGGACGTCATGCGCCCTCGCGCAACAGTACTAAACTCGCACATGTGTGCTCGTTAAGGACTGGCGCTGCGGATGTCCCTATGATGTATATTATGCATTCGGATTGTTTAGTGCGACAGCCCCTTTTGTAGTGGGAAAACGCCGGGGGTGCTGCCGAATATTATCTGTGTATTAAGGCAGCGAGTTTCCGCGCGAGTGCGTGCATGTTCGTGACATAGAAAGCGCCGGCGAGTTTGCGCGCGGCGCGGCGGGAAGGACCGGAGGCATTGAGCAAAAACTGCAGGATGATCGCTGCAGTTTTTCTGGTACCCGGATCTTCGGAAAGGCCATCCGGATCTGCTGCGGGGTCGCGGCCGGCTTCATAATCATCAATATTGCGGCTTGCCTTCGGCTCCGGCACTGTCTGTGCGCCGTTTGCCCGCGCCTGGCGGAGTGTCCGGAAAAGATCGCGGCTGAAGGCCTTTCGCTCTTTGAAATCTGCCGACGCGATCCAGCGATTTACACCAAGTGCCAGTTTCCGGCTTTCCGGTGTGCGTGCGGCAGCGGGTACGAAGTGATTTCCTTCCACCATCCAGAAAAGCGGCTCATGCTGGTTGATGCCGGAAGTGGAACACGCGACGATATAATCCGGCGCGGCGTGTTCGAACAGCTGTCCGATCAGGGAATATTCCGGGGTGATGCGGATGATTTTATCCTGCAGAGCTGCCAGTGCCGCTTCCTCATACAGTCCGGGTGTCAGACCGGGACAGTCGTTCAGATAGATGCGCCGGATCCGGCCGGAGAGGGAGGGACTGCTGTGCACGGCTGCATATAACAGCGTATTGCCGCCCTTCGAGTGTCCTGTCAGAATGAGATTCTGCATGCCGGATGTACCGTATTTCTCAGCCAGGCGCTGCATCCACAGAAGCGCCATCTTCTGTGAGGGTGTTTCGCAGTAGCTGATGGCGAAGGCTTCCTGCCAGGAAGTCAGGGAATTGTCCGCACCTCTTACCATCAGAACATCGGTTCCGCCGGGCAGGACGGCATGGAGCGCGGCAAACTGTGCCCGTCCGATCCGGAACAGTTCTGTATAATCAGAGAGCTGCACATCACAAAAGCGCGGGGCGGCAGCCATTTCCCGGATCAGTGCGGAATTGACATTGAACTGTGAGGTTCCGCGCTTTTGCAGATAGCGTGTTCCGGCCTCTGCGACCGTGATTTGTTTTCGCGCCTTCGGCGGGGGGACGATGCCGTTCAGTTCATAGTAAACCAGATAAGAGAAGACAAGGCTGTCAACCTCGTTAAACCGACGTTCTGCGAAGGACTGGCCGCCGGATTCTTTTACATAGCTGATAATATTTTTCATGCGCAGCTCCGATCGGGAAACCTGTGCGAAACACAGGCATCTGACAAATTTTCTTGTGAATATTACTATATCATTTTCAGCGGATGTGGTACAATCATATCGTTGAAAAATGATATGCCTGTGAATTCATTCCGCATAAATCCGGATGCCGTTTTCCAGGCGCAGCAATGATTGTGGAGGTATATGATTATGGATATGAAAAAACTGGCCGGTGAGAAGGCTGCTGAATATGTCAAGGACGGGATGGTTGTCGGACTGGGAACCGGATCCACAGCTTATCATATGGTAAATGCAGTCGGCGAACTCGTGAAGAAAGGATATAAGATTCAGGCAATCCCGACTTCCAAAGCGACAGAAGCACAGGCACGCGAACTGGGTATTCCGCTTCTGACAATCGACGAAGTGACCCATGTTGATCTGGATATCGACGGCGTCGATGAGATCGATCCGGAATTCAACGCAATCAAGGGCGGCGGCGGCGCACTGTACCGTGAAAAAGTCGTCGCATCACTGGCAGACGAAGTCATCTGGATCATGGACGAGAGCAAGAAGGTCGCTCATATCGGTGATTTCCACCTTCCGATCGAAGTTGCAAAATACGGCTGCAAGCAGGCATTTGCGAAGATGGAAGCATTCGGCTGGAAGCCAACCATGCGTGAGAAAGACGGTGAACTGTTCGTTACCGATAACGGCAATTACATCATCGATCTGCATCTGGGCGCAGGCTTTGACATTCAGGATGTCAAAGAGAAGATCGGCACCATCGTCGGCGTTCTGGAGCACGGCCTCTTCCTGAATATGTGCAGGCGCATGATCGTCGGCCATTCTGACGGAACGGTTGAGATCATCGAGAACGAGAACAAGTAAAACAATTCAGATACGGGAATCTCCGCACCGTTGCAGGCGGCGGGGAAACCCGCAGACGAAATGAATTCCGAAAAGGAGCATCGAAATGTTAAAGCATGTGATTTTGTGGCAGCTGAAAGACGAACTCGCAGGCGAAGAGAAAGAAGCCGTCATGCGCGGCATCAAAGAAGGACTTGAGGGGCTTGTCGGACAGGTGCCCGGTCTTCTGGAAGTACATGTACAGATTGAAAAACTGGCGACCTCTACCGTGGACGTGATGCTGGATTCCACACTGACAGATGCTGATGCACTGGCAGCTTACGCGGTACATCCGGCACATGTGAAAGTGGCAGATGAGAAGGTGCGTCCCTACACGAAATCACGCGCCTGCATCGACTACGAGGTATAATACATGCGCTATCGGGAGCCAAAAGAGATTGACATGCAGAGCATGACACTCGATGAGATCCGGGAATACCGGAACCAGTACAATCACTTTGCCAAGCTGATTGGACTGACCATTACCGAGATGGGAGAAGGTTACGGAATCACCCGGATGACCATAACAGACCAGATGCGCAATCCGGTCGGGTCCGTGCACGGCGGCGCAATCGCCACAGCGGCAGATGTGGCCGGCGGTTCCGCGGCCAGCACACTGGGCCATCCGATCACGACCCTGGACTGTTCCCTGCACTACCTCCGTCCCGGTCTGAAAGACTGCACTGAGATCATCGGCAAAGGAACCGTTATCAAGGGCGGCAGACGTGTGATCGTCACAGACGTCGAAGTAACCAGCCAGGACGGCACCGTCCTCGCGCGCGGAATCTACACCTACGCGACGCTGGACTCCTGACTCCGCTATTTAAATAAGGGCTGTCCATTAATGCATGAAGCAATTTAGTGCGACAGCCCGTCATCTTTCTCCTCCGCTTCGCGCCGCATCTCCTCCCCTTTCTGCTCCAGATTCTTTGCCACCAGCATCATCCCGTACAGAAGCACCGGAACAGCCACGGTACAGAAGACGGATGCCATCAGCAGACGGCCGGCCATCGGGCTGTCCATCAGCGCAAAAACCATGGTGGAGGCATAGATGCCGACGAGCAGGATGATCCCCAGAATCGCTGTGATTCTTCTGATCTTTTTCATGGAAGTTTCATTCTCCTCTCCTGTATATCAGATACAGACATTGTAAAGAATCGCTCCGGAAACGGCAAGTCCTTGTCGGAAATTCCGTGTGCCGGGGCCGGCAGATCTTTGTCGGAAATTTCGTGTGCCGGAGCCGGAAACCGGGTCTGCAGCGATTTTAGAAATGCTTTAGAATCCCCTTGCTTTACTTAGATATCAGGTTTTGGTATACTGGCTTCGTAGGTGTTTTCTGCCGCGGAGGTTTACAGATTTGTTTGGCTATATCACAATTGACCGGGACGAACTGAAGGTCAGAGATTATGAGACATACAATCATTTTTACTGCGGTCTGTGTCAGGATCTGAAGAGGACGTCCGGGCAGCGGTCAAGGCCGACGCTCACGTATGATATGACATTTCTGGCAATCCTGCTGACGGCACTCTATGAGGAAGAAATCACCCGCGAGGTACACCGGTGCATGTTCCATGGTGGTGCGCGCCGGATGTGTTACCGCAACCGGTATACGTCCTATGCGGCAGATATGAATATGCTGCTGGTTTATCACAACCTGATGGACGACTGGATCGACGAGAAAAACAGAACGAGCCTGGCGGCAGCCCGTCTGCTGAAGAAGTCCTACAGCAGAACGGCAGAGCGCTATCCGGAAAAAGTGCAGGCAATCAAAACATATCTGAAGGAACTGCACAGAGCGGAGCATGCGAAGAGCACGGACCTTGATCTCGCAGCAGGACTGACCGGCACACTGATGCGTGAGATCTTCACATTTCAGGCGGATCACTGGAGCAGATCACTGGGCGATGTGGGCTTTTATCTCGGAAAATACATTTATCTGAAGGACGCATTTGACGATCTGGAGGAGGACCGGAAGAACGGAACATACAATCCGTTTTTTGCAATGGCCGACGAACCGGATTTTCAGAAGCGCGCCAACGAAATACTGACAATGATGGCATCATCGGCGGCCCGTGCATTTGAGCGTCTGCCGATTGTAGAATACGCAGATCTGCTGCGCAATGTACTTTATTCCGGACTCTGGGTGGAAAATCCGAAGCTTTCCGGAAAAGAATGGCTCTCTGAGCGGGCACGCCGCGGCCTTTTCGGAAAGCGCGGGGAGAAGAAACAAAATGCAGGATCCATATAAGGTGCTCGGTGTCCCGCGGGATGCCGGCATGGATGAAATCAAGAAAGCATACCGGACACTCAGCAGAAAATATCATCCGGATGCCAATATCAACAATCCGAACAAAGAGCAGGCCGAGGAGATGTTCAAGCAGGTCCAGCAGGCATATGACCAGATCGTGGATGAGCGCGAGCATGGAACTGCAGGGAATGCCGCGGGCAGTTACGGACGTACCGGCGGATACAATGGATACGGCGGTTATGGCGGATTCGGCGGCTATGGATATGGAAGAACCGGGTCTTCCGCCGCGCAGGACCCGAAACTGCAGGCAGTGCTCAATTATCTGAACAGCAGACATTACACAGAGGCGCTGCATGTGCTGGAGGATATTCCGGAGCGGACGGCGGTCTGGTATTATTATCACGCGATTGCGAATGCCGGGATCGGCAACAACGTCAATGCGACAGAAGATGCGAAGCGCGCGGCTTCCATGGAACCGGACAACATGCAGTATCAGCAGCTTTACAGCCAGCTGTCGGGTGCGAATGACTGGTACCAGGATATGGGACGCGGCTATGGCTATGAGGACTGCCAGACGAGCCGGCAGGCCGGACCGGGAAGTATGTGTACCATGTGCATGGCGTGCATGGTGATGAATCTCTGCTGCTGCGGCCCTTACGGGGGCGTGATGTGCTGCTGATTATGAAATAAACAGAAGAAAGGACCCGATATGCAGATTCTTGAAAAACAGTGGGAGCGCGACTATTACAGAGAACTGAAACGCGAGAAGCGCAAGGCAATTCTGGATGCCGCGATTCTGGAAGAGGGCATGTCCCCGGAGAATGAACTGCGGGCAAAGCTTCTGGAATCCCGTTACGGAAAAAAACTGGAGAAGGGACAGTCGGTGGACTATTTCATCCGCGGTTGGATGACCCTGCAGTTTCTGGCAAATGCGAGGAAAAGCTTTGGATTTAAGCGCAAGGCGCGTAAGGAACTGGCCAGTGTGAAGGCGGACTGGCAGTTTGATCTGGCGGCAGAATATGGCGAGACCGGACAGAAAGTCCTTTACCAGGAGTTCTGTCAGCTGACGCGCGTCTATCTGGACCTCTGTCAGCGCGACCGGAATTACGGCGCGATCCTGTTCGGGGTCGGACGCATCAAAGAAGAGACGCTGCAGAATAAAATCGGCAGAGATATTTATACCATTTCATATGAAATTCCGCAGGAGATCGGTGCAGTGGAGGAACTGAAGCTGTTTACCGACGCCGCTGCAAGAACACTGACGGATGTATTTCCGGAAATTGCAGATGATTTTTATGAACTCGTAGAAAGAAACAGAAAGTAACAGATTATGGCAGATAACCAGAATAACCTAAACAAAAACGGGCAGGAGCCCAATAAAAACAACAACAGGCAGACGATCATGATGGTAGCAGTCTGCCTGTTGCTGAGTCTGATGATCTTTGTACTGGTCTCACAGCTGTCCGAGATGAACAGCAATGAGATCTCCTATGACCGCTTTATCGAGATGGTAAAGGCGGATGAGATTGAAAAGATCGAACTGGAGTCGAATGTACTGACAGTAACACCGAAGAAACCGGAAAATCCGGACAACCCGAATGAGACGTACACCGTAAAGCTGGTCGGTGACGAAAACGGGCTGAATGAACTGCTGCAGGATACCGGCATCGAGTATATCAAGAAGACGCCGAACATGCTGGAGGAGATCATCTCGACGATCGTCAGCATCGCGCTCCCGCTGGTCATCATGCTGGTCGGATTTAACTTCATCATGCGCGGCATGGGACGCGGCGGCATTATGGGTGTGGGCAAGAGCAAAGCCCGCAATTATGTGCAGCGCGAGACCGGCATCACATTCCAGGATGTTGCCGGAGAGGACGAGGCAAAGGAATCCCTGCAGGAGGTTGTTGAATTCCTGCACAATCCGGAGCGATACAATCAGATCGGTGCGATCCTTCCCAAGGGCGCACTGCTTGTGGGACCGCCCGGAACCGGTAAAACCCTGCTGGCCAAGGCAGTTGCAGGCGAGGCGCATGTGCCGTTTTTCTCACTTTCCGGTTCGGAGTTTGTGGAAATGTTTGTAGGTGTGGGCGCATCCCGTGTCCGAGACCTGTTTGAGGAGGCCAAGAAAAGCGCGCCGTGCATTATTTTCATCGATGAGATTGACGCGATCGGAAAATCCCGTGATTCCAGATACGGCGGCGGAAATGATGAGCGTGAGCAGACACTCAACCAGCTGCTCGCCGAGATGGACGGATTTGACAGCTCCAAGGGACTGCTGATCCTTGCGGCGACCAACCGGCCGGAAGTGCTGGATCCCGCGCTGCTGCGTCCGGGTCGTTTCGACCGGCGCGTGATTGTGGACCGGCCGGATCTCAAAGGGCGGATCGCGATCCTGAAGGTACATGCGAAGGACGTCCTGATTGACGATACGGTTGATTTTGAGGCGACGGCACTGGCAACATCCGGCGCAGTCGGCTCGGATCTTGCCAATATGATCAACGAGGCGGCGATCCTCGCGGTCAAGAACGGCAGAAAGGCAGTTTCCCAGGAAGATCTGATGGCGGCTGTGGAAATTGTGCTGGTGGGCAAGGAGAAGAAAGACCGCATTCTCAGCGAAGAAGAGCGGCGGATTGTTTCCTATCACGAAGTCGGCCACGCGCTGATCAGTGCACTGCAGAAAGATGCGGAACCGGTACAGAAGATCACGATCATTCCGCGCACCATGGGAGCGCTTGGATACGTGCTGCAGGTACCGGAGGAAGAGAAATATCTGAATACGAAGACCGAACTCGAGGCGATGGTTGTCGGCATGCTCGGCGGCCGCGCGGCAGAAGAAATCGTCTTCGGAAATGTCACGACCGGTGCATCGAATGATATTGAGCGCGCGACAAAGCTGGTGCGCGCGATGATCACCCAGTACGGCATGTCGGAGAAATTCGGCCTCATGGGTCTCGCCCGTGTGGAGCATGAATACTTAAGCGGCCGCGCCGTGATGGACTGCGGTGACGCGACCGCGACAGAGGTCGACCATGAAGTCATGCGGATTCTGGACGAATCCTATCAGAAGGCGAAAGCAATTCTGCATGAGAACCGCCATGCACTCGATGAGATCGCAGCGTACCTGATCACGAAGGAAACCATCACCGGCAAGGAATTCATGGAAATCCTGAAGAAGGTGCAGAACGGAGAGAATGAAGCAGGAGAAGCAGAAGCAGAATCAGTCAAAGCAATTGAAGAACGATCCGGCGCAGCAGAACCTGCAGCCGCAGACGGAGCAGCAGACGGAGCAGGCGCAGAACCCGGAACACCCGCACTTTGACATCAAAGAGGAGCTGAAGAAGCTCCCCGCAAAGCCCGGCGTCTACCTCATGTACGACGCGCGGGATGTGGTGATGTATGTCGGCAAGGCAGTCAGCCTGCGGAACCGCGTGCGGCAGTATTTCTCGAACAGCCGCAACAAGCGTCTGAAGATCTACAGCATGGTGCCGCAGGTTGCGCGATTTGAATACATCGTGACGGACTCCGAGGTGGAAGCACTTGTGCTGGAGTGCAATCTGATCAAGGAATACCGGCCGAAGTACAACACGATGCTGATGGACGACAAGGCCTACCCGTTCATCAAGGTGACCGTGCAGGACGCCTATCCGCGCGTGCTGTATGCGCATCACATGCGCAAGGACAAGGCGCGGTATTTCGGACCTTATCCGAACGCGACCGCCGTCAAGGAAACCATTGATCTGGTCCGGAAGCTGTATCATCTGCGGTCCTGCAACCGGAATCTGCCCAAAGAGATCGGACGGGAGCGGCCCTGCCTGTACTACCACATACACCAGTGCAAGGCACCCTGCCAGGGATGGATCTCCGAAGAAGATTATCAGACATCCCTGCAGCAGGCAATTTCCTTCCTGAACGGCAGTCCCGGCGAGGAGATCAAACGGCTGACCGAACAGATGCAGCAGGCATCGGAGGAACTGAATTTTGAAAAAGCGGCATCTTACCGCGACCTGATCGCCAGTGTGCGGAAGGTCATGGAACATCAGAAGATGACCAACAGCAGCGGCGATGACCAGGACGTCCTCGGACTCGCCATGGAAGGCGAGGACGCAATTGTACAGGTCTTCTTCGTGCGGGACGGCAAGCTCATCGGGCGGGATCATTTCTATCTGAAAGCGACAGACGGCGATGACCGCGGCGCGGTTCTGCAGAGTTTTCTGAAGCAGTACTACGCCGGCACACCGTTTATTCCGAAGGAACTGATGCTCTCCGACGTCGTGGAAGAGGCACAGATCATCGAAGAATGGCTGACGGCGAAGCGCGGAAAGCGCGTCTATGTGCGCACGCCGCAGAAAGGAAAGAAGGAGAAACTCGTTGAACTGGCCGCGCGGAACGCGCAGATCCTGCTCTCGCAGGACCGGGAACGTCTCAAGCGGGAAATCGGCCGCACGATCGGAGCCGTCAAAGAGATCGGCGCTCTTCTGGAGATCGAGCCGCCCGAGCGCATCGAGGCGTATGATATTTCAAATATCAGCGGATTTCAGTCCGTCGGCTCCATGGTCGTCTATGAGAAAGGCCGGCCGAAGAAGGCAGATTACAGGAAATTCCGCATCAAATCGGTGGAGGGGCCGAATGACTATGCGAGCATGGAAGAAGTGCTGACCCGCCGCTTCGAGCGCGGCATCCGCGAGGAGAGCGGATTTGACCGCCTGCCGGATCTGATCATGATGGACGGCGGAAAGGGACAGGTCAACATCGCACTCGATGTACTCGGCAAGCTGGGCCTGGATATTCCGGTCTGCGGCATGGTGAAAGACGACCGGCACCGCACACGCGGCCTGTATTTTGAAAATGAGGAAATCCCGATTGATACGTCCGGCGCGGGATTCCATCTGATCACCCGCATTCAGGACGAGGCACACCGCTTTGCCATCGAGTACCACAGGCTGCTGCGCAGCAAAGAACAGGTGCATTCCGTGCTCGATGACATTCCGCAGGTGGGACCGGCAAGACGCCGGGAACTGATGAAACACTTCCAGAATCTGGACGAAATCAGAAATGCAGACATTGAAACACTGAAAAATCTGCCGTCAATGAATGAGAAGGCGGCAGAGAGTGTCCATGCATATTTTCACCAGAATCAAAACGAATCATGAAATGCATTGTAAAAAGCATTGGTACAGCGCCGGAAACGGCGGTATAAAAGCGATGGCAAGGGGGAAGGTATCCAATGAAAGAAAAGATCGTCACACTGACCAATCTGATGGAGCAGATGAAACTGAAATACTGCACGCCGGAAATTGATCTGGAGGACCGTTATATTACAATCCCGGAAATCAACCGGCCGGCCTTGCAGCTGGCGGGATACTTTGAGCACTTCATGAACCGCCGCGTGCAGATTATCGGATACGTCGAGTACACTTATCTGATGCAGAAGACAGAAGAAGAGCGCACGCGCGCCTACGAGGATTTCATTTCCAAAGATGTCCCGTGCGTGGTCTTTACGACACAGATTGAGCCGGACCAGGAGCTGCTGGATCTGGCCAGAAAATATCAGGTTCCGACGTTCGCAACCGAGCGGCAGACATCCCCCTTCACGGCAGAGATTACCAGATGGCTGAATGTACAGCTGGCGCCGAGCATCTCCATCCACGGCGTGCTGATCGACGTCTACGGTGAAGGCATCCTGATCATGGGTGAGAGCGGCATCGGTAAGAGTGAGACGGCGCTGGAGCTGGTCAAGCGCGGACACCGTCTCGTCAGCGATGACGTCGTCGAGATCAGCCGTGTGAGTGATATCACACTCGTCGGGACGGCGCCGGATATTACCCGGCATTTCATCGAACTGCGCGGCATCGGCATCATCGACGTCAAAACCCTGTTCGGTGTACAGAGCGTCGAAAAAACACACTCCATCGACCTCGTCATCAAGCTGGAGGAATACAATCCGGATAAAGAATACGACCGCCTCGGCATGGAAGAGGAATACACAGAATTTCTGGGAAATAAAATTACCAGCCATGCACTTCCGATCCGTCCCGGACGGAACCTGGCGATTATCGTTGAGACGGCGGCCATCAACCACCGTCAGAAAAAGATGGGATACAACGCGGCGCACGAGCTGTACCGGCGTGTACAGGAGAGTCTGGCGCAGAAGAGAAGATAAGATTAAAAACGGGCGGTACGGAATTTTCCGTACCGCCCATTTTTTGTTGCGTTTATTCATCCTCATCGTAGTCCTCGTCAGACTCCTCTTTACGCGCCTCGTCACTGGAGTTATCTTCTTCAGATTCTTCGTAGTGACGCTGCGGCGCCGGTGTCGGCGGGACGTAGACGTGCTGGGTACAGCGTGAGGTCGGCGCGGTGCCGGTCTCGAAGTACTCGGTTGCAGTCGGGCAGATGCTTCCCGGCAGCATGCCTGTGGTTGCGCAGACGGTGACTTCCTCGACAGAGGCAGGCTTTTCAAATTCCTTGTCGCCGAGCTTCAGGTCACTGTGAATGCGCTGCATGATATTGTGCCAAAGTGTTTCGTGGAAATGTCTGTATTCGACAGGCAGTTCAACCGTTACGTCACAGCCGGCCCAGATGGCAGCTGTATAATACGGTGTGAAGCCGGCAAATACGAGGTCGCGGTATGCGTTTGTCGTACCGGTCTTTCCGGCGACGTGCATATTTTCAAAGCCAAACTGCTGTCCGGTACCGCTCTTGACGACATCCTCCATCGCGCTGGTCAGCAGATAAGCGGTGCTGTCCTTGAACACGTGGGTTGTCAGCGGTGTGGTCTCCAGAAGGACATTGCCCTCGTGGTCTGTGACCTTTGTGTAGAACATCGGCTCGATGTAGTCGCCGCTGTTCGCGATGCATGCATAGGCAGCGGTCAGCTCCAGGGTGCTGACACCATTTGTGATACCGCCCAGTGCCAGCGGCTGGATGACATCCCATGCCGGATCATCAATCAGTCGTGTAAATCCGAGGCGCTGCAGGTAATCCATACCGGTCTGCGGCGTGATCTCTGTCAGGATCTTGACCGCGACGACATTGTAGGAATTCTCGATCGCCTTGCGGACGGTCACAGTGCCGTGGTAGGATTCATCCGCATTCTTGACCGGCTGTCCGCTCTCGTACTCATAAGGTTCATCCTTGACCGTCGTCGCCAGCGTAATAAAATGCTTGTCCAGTGCGGGTCCGTAGGTTGACAGCGTCTTAAAGGTGGAACCCGGCTGCCGGAAGGAATCCGTCGCGCGGTTCAGCGTCAGGGATGCAGTCTTCTCACCGCGTCCGCCGACGATGCCTTTGACAAAGCCGGTCTTCTGGTCGATCACGGCCATCGCAGCCTGCGGCTGCGGGATGAAGCTGATGCGCTCACCGACAATCTCATCACCGGCGCCGATCACTTCCTCTTTGTAGCGGTCGACGTAGCTCTGTGCCTCCTCCTCGGAATCAAAGAGCAGGTCGAACTTGTCGTCTGTCTCACGGAAAAACAGCTGCAGCATCTCGCGGCTGTAGTTGACCAGATTGCCGTTCGGTTCCTTGATGGTCAGCGCCCAGTCCAGTGCGATGGTCGAGAGTTCCGGGAAATTCGCGGAATTGGTAAACTCATCGTCCATGATCTTCTGGATCTTCGGGTCCTGCGTTGTGTAAATCTGCAGACCGCCGCTGAAGATCGCGTTATTTGCCTGAACCTCCGTGTAGCCCTTCTGGTTAATCAGGTCCGTCTTGACACGGTTGACCAGCTCGTCGATGAAGTAAGAATAGACATCTTCATTGCTCTCGCCGGAATCCGCGTGTTCCTGAATCCGCTCATAGACATTGTCCGCCATGGCGGTCTTGTATTCTTCCTCGGTGATGTAGCCCTGATTCATCATGTAGGTCAGGACCGTCTCCGCACGCTCAGCATTGTATTCCGGATGACGCACCGGGTTGTATTTACTCGGGTTCTGCGGAATCGCCGCAAGTACGGCACATTCAGAGAGCGTCAGGTCTGTACACGGTTTTCCGAAATACTCCATGGAAGCGGTCTGGATTCCGTAAGAACCGGCGCCGAAGTTGACGGTGTTGAGATAGTTCTCAAGAATGACGTCCTTCGGATTGCGGCCTTCCTCCGCCAGACTCTTCTCCAGTTCGATCGCCAGATACTGCTCCTGGAATTTACGTTTGATCCGCTCCATGCGGGTCTCAGTCGTGAAATCCGTGAAGACGTTGTTCTTCAGAAGCTGCTGGGTAATGGTACTTGCACCCTCTGTCCGGGAAAATCCGGTCTGAATCGCGACAAATGCCGCGCGGACCATGCCGCGGGGATCAACGCCGTTGTGTTCGTAGAAACGGGAATCCTCGATTGCGACAATCGCATGCTGCATATTGAGCGGGATCTCCGAAATCGAGACAGAAATACGGTTGCCGGATGCGGAACTCAGCTTCTGGATCTCCTTGCCGTCTGAATCATAGACGAACGTCGCGAAACCGGCCGGCATGATGTTGACATCCGAGATCTCCGGTGAGCCGTCCAGAATTCCCTGGTAGGCGCCGCGGATCAGGAAAATAGAAGTAACTGCAATGACCACCAGGGCAAGCACCAGAAGGCGCAGAAGATTGACGCCGACCCGGTTGCCGGCCATCGACGCGGAGGCCTGCAGCTCATTTCTCTGTTGTTCGATACCGTCACGTGTAAAATCCATATCGGTTACTCCTGTGGTTGTAAACTACATCGGATTATTATATCATAGTTTACAGAGTATAGCAAAGGAGAGATAACAGGAATGAGCGATAAAAACGCTTACTTTACAATATACCGGGGCGGCTCCGGAGAAGTGGTCGAGAAGAAGTCCCGTTTCATCGGTGAGGCTGCGCAGGTGACGGACGAGGAACAGGCAGCGGCATTTGTGGAAGGAATCCGCAAAAAATACTACGATGCGCGGCATCACTGCTTTGCCTATGTGATCGGCGCCGACGGAAAACTGATGCGGGCCGCAGATGACGGCGAGCCGCAGGGAACCGCGGGCAAGCCGATGCTCGAGGTGCTGACCGGCCGCGGCCTGGCCAATACAATCGTGGTGGTCACGCGGTATTTTGGCGGCACCCTGCTCGGAACCGGCGGGCTGGTGCGCTGCTACACGGCGGCCGCACAGGCCGCGCTGGACAACAGCCTGATCATAGAGAAAAAGCCCGGAACACGCGGGGTGGTCCGGGCGGATTATGCCGAGATCGGCAAACTGCAGTATTTATTCAATGAACTGCAGATCCCGGTGCTCGATACACTTTATGAGGCCTCTGTCGTATTCGACCTGATCGTTCCGCCGGACCAGATAGGCCGGCTGAACAAACAGCTGGCCGAAGCCTCCGCAGGACGGATTGCAGTCGAAGAATCCGGCGAAGTCTGGTACGCCGAGGCAGAAGGGAAGATTATGATTGGTTGATAATACCGCGGATTGTTCCGTAATTGGAGACAGGGGACGGTTCTCTGTCTCTTCCATGCAGCAGGATGCCGTTTCCGCGCAGCTCAGGTAGAATTCGCTGCTCTGGAAAACGGCATCCTGTTTCGAGCGTTTATAATGTGTGACTAAAAAGGAGACAGAGAACCGTCCCCTGTCTCCTCCGCCGGTATCATTACCTGGTTTCCGGTTCCGGATAATCAACGCCGAAGGTATCGACGGTCATGGTTGCGATGACAACCGGCTCAAGCGGCGCATCCTGGTAGTTGGTCGGTGTCTGTGCGATCTTGTCGACAACCTCAAGACCTTCGATGACCTTGCCGAAGGCCGCGTACTGGCCGTCCAGATGCGGAGAGGTCTTGTGCATGATGAAGAACTGGCTGCCGGCTGAGTTCGGGTCCATTGCGCGCGCCATGGAGAGAACGCCCTCGGTATGTGCGAGATCATTCGGCACGCCGTTCATGGTAAATTCACCCTTGATGCTGTAGCCCGGTCCGCCGATGCCGATGCCTTCCGGGTCGCCGCCCTGGATCATAAATCCCGGGATAATGCGGTGGAAGGTCAGGCCGTCATAGAAATTCTTCTTGATCAGGCTGATGAAATTATTAACGGTGATCGGAGCAACCTCCGGATAAAGCTCTGCCTTCATGACATCGCCGTTAGCCATGGTAATTGTTACAACTGGATTTGCCATTTGTGTTTCTCCTTTTATGCTTTGCTGGAAGTACATCAACTTGTACAGAATGTTTGCATATGGAATGCAACTTTTTCTTGCCAAGTACATCAATTTCATATAGTATAACGAATCGGCGAAAAAGTCGCAACCGTTGCTTCGGTGAAGATGAGGAGTTCTGCGCTGCTATGGAAGCTGCACAGCAGACCACTATGTGCATTTGCAAAACAGACGATGAAATCATCTGCATAACAAATATAAAAAATCTACAATACAGACAGGAAATACGAATTCATGAACTACAGAACAGAAAGCCCGGACGAGACTTACGAACTGGGCGTGAAGATGGGGCAGGAAGCCCTGCCGGGACAGATTTACACACTTGACGGAGACCTCGGTGCCGGCAAGACCGTATTTGCGAAAGGATTTGCAGAAGGACTGGGCGTCACAGAGATCGTAAACAGTCCGACATTTACCATCCTCCAGACCTACGAGAGCGGGCGGCTGCCGCTCTATCATTTTGATGTCTACCGCATCGCGGAGCCTGAAGAAATGGATGAGATCGGCTATGAAGACTGTTTCTACGGGAACGGCGTCACCCTCGTGGAGTGGGCGGAACTGATCGATGAACTGATACCGGCAGATGCCGTGCGGATCCGGATCACACGGGTGAAGGGTGAAGAAGGAAATGCACGGGATATTGTTGTAGAGTAACAAAATAAGACCGGCCGCACCCCTCAGCTCCGGTCGCGCGTATAAAAATAGGGTATTCAAAGTTTAGTAGGGTCTGCCTTTAGTAGGGTCTGTTAGTGGGGTTCATTAGTAGGGTCTGTTAGTAGGGGCAACATAAATCTCAAGGGCAAGGAATTCTTTCGTTTTCCTTGCCCTTGTTCTGCTCTTTTCTT
>JAFUCM010000020.1 GCA_017459675.1 Eubacterium sp. | reverse complement strand
CGAAGATCTGGACTATGAATTTAAGGCTGTTTTGAATTCTGACAAACCGGTCAAATGGGCAAAAACAATTGTTGCTTATGCAAATGGGAAGGGCGGCGTGATATTTGTCGGTGTTTCAAACAGTGGGGAAGCTTTTGGAATTGATCTTGATGAGATAGATAAGACAAAAAATCTTATTGCTGTCATTAACGATCGGCACATTTTTCCCCATGCAAGAATACAGTATATGATGCGAAGTGTAGATGAAAATGCAGAACACTATGTTTTAGCTGTCCGTGTTATTTCAGCGGACTCTATAGTCAGATATCGCGAAGGTGATTTTAATGAAACTGTTTATATAAAGGGCGATGGAAATACCCCTCCGGCAACACCTGAAGAAATAATCACTCTTCATAAAAGGAAATTCGGTATCGACAACGAAACAAGCGAAATCAGATACGATGAGAACAAGTGGACCGAATATATCGCAATGTGTCGTGAATACCGGAATGACTCTTCATCTCCAACACTAAAAGATCTTCAAAACGAGGAAATTGTTTCTAAAGACGGCTTCGCAAAATCAGGTTTTATAATGTTTAGCGACGAATATGGCAGAGACGATTCTCTGGTCTGCTGTCGTCTTTGGGATGGCAAACAGAAAACAGGAACGGTTTTAGATCACGATAGATTTAAAGGATCGTTAGCAAAGGTTTTTCAGGATACATTTCATTTCATTGAAAGAAACACAAGAACAGGATGGAAAAAAACGCAGCACGGCGGACGTGTAGAGTTACGCGCATATCCCAAAGAAGCTGTCCGTGAGGCATTAGTAAACGCTATAGCACATCGAGACTACTCTATCGCGGGGACCCAGATTGACGTGGATATATATAGCGATCGTATAGAGATCGTATCGCCAGGCTCCTGGCTTTTACCAAAAGACTATGACGAATACCCTATCGGCTCCATACCTTCCATTCGCAGGAACACTATTATTGCAGCCTGTCTGGATATTGCCAATCTTATGGAACGAGGAGGAACTGGCTTCCAGACAATGATCGAAAGCTACAAGGATAGTGAAGAACATTTGCAGCCCGTAGTTTCAATATACCCGGGATTCCTGAATCTGCGCCTGTTTGACAGACTGTATGATGAACACACGGCAGAAACAAAGGACCCTATTGCTGAAGAAAAAGATAAGATTATTAGTGTGTTAAAAAAAGAGGGTCCCAAAACCATGAAAGAACTGCAGGCTTATTCAAAGTATAGAAGCAGAAGTCAGTTCTTAAGAGAAGTCATTAATCCGCTTATCGAATCAAATATTATCTTCAGGGACGGAAATGTAAGATCTCCGAGAACACTGATCAAACCTACTTCACGCCCAAAGGAAGAAAGAAGACCCGGGACAGTGTCATCGGAACATTAAAGGCCGGCCAGGACAAAACGACTGGTATCATAGATTTTGCCTTGATTGGGTCTGCCTACCATAAGGGGAAGTTTTTCCCGAATATTGATTCTTATTCGATAGAACTGCATATTCTGATCGAAGAAATGAAAAAGAACGGTATCATGGTGCGATTAACAGTCGAAGACACGGAGCATTATGCAGTCATTGACCGTCATCTTGTCTGGCATGGAGGAATGAATCTGCTTGGAAAAGCCGATGCGTGGGATAACCTAATACGGGTGGAAAGCACGCAGGCAGCGGCGGAACTAATGGAAATGTCAGAGATTGCTGCAAATGAATGAGAATCCTAATCTCCCGGCTATTCTGGGGAGAATGAAGTAAGCGGAAGCGGTGCATATAGACAGCTAAAGGTTTATCACGTACAAAATGGAAATGCCAATACCATGTCGTTTACGTTCCCGAAGCATCGAAAAGTGTGACTAAGAATATTCGAAAATCACACAATAAAATACTCGAAAATACAACAATTAGCACACTGACATACACTAAATGGATGTGCGATAAAAGCTGCTGTCAAAAGCGTCGGTCATTTCTAACGAAACGTGTTGAGAAGAAAGGTCAGGCATGCTATAATTTTTTATCGCGCCGGATCTTTTTTCTGAAACAGGAAGAATGCAGAATCCGCATAAACACTGGATTTTTAAAGGAGAATATTAATAAATGAAACTGGGTATCGTCGGACTTCCGAATGTCGGAAAAAGCACATTGTTTAACTCACTGACCAAGGCAGGGGCAGAGATGGCAAACTATCCGTTCTGCACGATCGATCCGAATGTCGGAATCGTTCCGGTGCCGGATCACCGTCTGAAACTGCTCGGCGATTTTTACAATTCGAAGAAAGTCACGCCGGCGGTTGTCGAGTTTGTTGATATTGCAGGACTTGTGCGCGGCGCCTCCAAGGGCGAGGGCCTCGGCAACCAGTTCCTGGCCAATATTCGCGAAGTGGACGCAATTGTCCACGTGGTCCGCTGCTTCGAGGACGAAAATGTCGTCCATGTCGACGGCTCGATCGATCCGCTCCGTGATATCGAAACCATCGATCTGGAGCTGGTTTTTGCTGATCTGGAAGTGCTTGAGCGCCGCATGGCAAAGACAGCCAGATCCGCACGCAACGACAAGAAAATTGTGGTCGAGTACGCGATGCAGGAGCGTCTGAAAAAGCATCTGGAAGAGGGAAAAGATGCATCTCTGTTTGAACTGCAGAACGAGGATGAAGAGGCGTGGTTTGCTGAGTACAATCTGCTGACCGCAAAGCCCGTGATCTATGCGGCAAATGTCAGCGAAGATGATCTGGCAGACGACGGTGCAAACAATGCGCATGTGCAGAAGGTTCGCGCTTATGCAGAAGAACACGGCAGTGAAGTATTCGTCATCTGTGCGAGCATTGAGGCGGAAATTTCCGAACTCGACGACGAAGAGCGCATGATGTTCCTCGAGGATCTCGGCATCTCCGAGTCCGGTCTGGATAAGCTGATTCAGGCAAGCTACCGGACCCTCGGCCTGATGAGCTTCCTGACCTCCGGCGAGGATGAGACCCGCGCGTGGACCATTCAGATCGGCACCAAGGCGCCGGTGGCAGCGGGCAAGATCCATTCCGATATGCAGCGCGGATTTATCAAGGCGGAAGTGGTCAATTATCAGGATCTGCTGGACTGCGGTTCTTATGCGGCAGCCCGCGACAAAGGTCTGATCCGCCAGGAAGGCAAGGAATATGTCGTACAGGACGGCGATGTCATCCTGTTCCGGTTTAACGTATAAAAATAATTCATAAGAGGAAGACGCACAAGTGTGTCGTGCAGCTCGTGCACTGGACCTGAACAATAATGGCAGCACAAAATCAGAAGCAGCAAAAGAAACGTCCGATTGCAGCCGAGGCGTTTTATAAGTCGATCCCCGTCATGGGCGGTTATCTGATATTAGGAGCAGGATTTGGAATCCTGCTCCGTTCTTCAGGTTACGGCGTACTCTGGGCCGCGGCGATGAGCGTGCTCATCTACGCCGGTTCCATGCAGTTTGTCGGCGTCAGCCTGCTCACCGGCGGTGCCTCTGTATTAAGTGCGCTCATCATGACAATCATCGTAAATGCCAGACATTTGTTTTACGGCATCTCGATGATTGACCGCTACAAGAAATCCGGGAGATACAAACCCTATCTGATCTTCGCACTGACCGATGAGACCTATTCGCTTCTGAGTGACGGAGAAGTGCCGGATGAAAACAGCGCGGATCAATATCGTTTTCTGGTATCGCTGTTCAACCAGTGCTACTGGGTCACCGGCAGTATCATCGGAAGTCTGATCGGAAATGCACTGCCGTTTGCAACCAGAGGAATCGAATTTTCCATGACGGCATTGTTCATCGCATCCTTTACCGAGCAGTGGAGAGAAAAGAAAAACCGCCCGTCGGCAGCTGCCGGCATCATTTGTTCCGTGATCTGCCTGCTGGTGTTCGGACCGGACCGCTTTCTGATCCCGGCGATGCTTCTGATTACGGGTGTGCTGACATTGATGCGTGTGTTCATAAACGAAGAATCCCACAACCCGGATCCTTACAGGGGGGACAATCACAATGCATGATGTACATGCTGCAGCACTGATCTTGACAATGGCTGCGGCCACATGGGCTCTGCGGTTTCTGCCGTTTCTGGTTTTCCGGAAGCAGACACCGCCTTATATCACATATCTCGGAGAAGTCCTGCCGCCGGCCATCATCGGCATGCTGGTCATCTATTGTCTGCGCAATATCAGCTTCGCAGCAAAGCCATTCGGATTCCCGGAACTTGCAGCAGGCGCGCTGGTCGTGCTGCTGCAGTGGCGGAAGCGGAATTCCCTTCTGAGCATCCTCAGCGGAACTGCGCTTTACATGGTGCTGATTACCTTTTTGGGATAGGCTGACAGCTGAAAAAGATCGGAAATTGCTGCATACCGGCAATCGAAGAAAATACCTGTCAAAAAAGTGAAAAAAACAGTTGACTTTGCAGAGAAACTTTAATATAATATCACTTGCTGACGAGCTAATCGGAAGCAAATCGAAGCGTGGCTCAGTTTGGTAGAGCGCTGCGTTCGGGACGCAGAGGTCGCAGGTTCAAATCCTGTCGCTTCGACACAAAAAACAGGTACCGTCAGGTACCTGTTTTTTTGTGTCGAAAATACAGAGGTTGAGTCTGCGAGCTGTGTTGAACCGAACGCACCGTTCGGGCGCAGAGGGGGCTGGACGTCCAGTGGACGGCGCAGAATGTCCAGTGGACATTCGCTTTGCGCCGACCGAAGTGAAACGGAGACCTGATTCTGCGCCGACCGAAGCGGAGCGGAGACATCGCAGAGCTGCGCAGTGGAAGACGCACAAGTGCGTCGCGCAGCTCGCGCGCGATCAGAGATCGCGATTTATTTCACGGCTTGTCCTGTCAGTTTCAGCAATTAATGAATGGATTATTGTTTGGGGTTGTTTCGGTGATTCAAAAAAATGAACGGATGTGATATGATTACCATAACGAAGACAGCGAAAGGAGACCAGCGATGGGTATTTATCTGAATCCGGGATATGAAAATTTCAGACGAATTGTTTCTGCGGACATCTATGTTGACAAGACGATGCTGATCAAAGAAACGAACCGGATGATTGATATCGGGAATAACTATATCTGCATGTCGCGTCCCCGCCGATTCGGAAAAACCATAGCGAGCAATATGTTGTGTGCTTATTATTCCAAAGGCTGTGATTCCGGAGAGTTATTTGCACCGTTTAAAATCAGCCGGGATCCATGCTTTGAAGAAAAGCTGAACCAATACAATGTCATTAAGATTGACATGAACAGTGAGTATCAATCGGCAGAGGACAAAAAATCTGTTCTGAAACTGCTTATAGAAGAGATTAAGGACGAGATAAAAGATGCGTTTCCGGAAGTGACATTTCGCGATACAGATTCTCTGGCGAGATGTATATTAAGGGTGTATTCCGCCACCCAGCAGACGTTTATTCTGCTGATCGACGAATATGATGTGTTTGTCAGAGAACAGGTAAGTGACAAGTTGTTTCAGGAGTATTTATCCTTTTTAAACGGACTGTTCAAAAGCGACACGCTTCGGCCTGCGATTTCTCTTGCTTATCTGACAGGAATCCTCCCTGTTGTACGTGACAAGATCCAGTCAAAACTGAATAATTTCCGGGAATATACCATTTTGAATGCCGGCCCGTTTGCGGAATTTGTCGGCTTCACCGGAGATGAAGTCGAGCATCTCTGTAATGAACATGGCATCAGTTATGATGAATGCCGGCTTTGGTACGATGGGTACCGGCAGCATGGATACGAGATTTACAACCCGGAGTCGGTGGTCAGATGTATCGAAGACAGAAGTTTTGGCAGTTACTGGGGCAGGACCTCTTCTTATGAGGTTATTTCGGACCGGATCCGCCAGAATTTTTCCGGTACAAAAGAGGCGGTTATTCAGATGCTGGCGGGTGAAAAAGTAGATGTAGATGAGGGATCCTATCTGAATACGATGACAGATTTCTCAAGTAAGGATGATATATTTGGCTATTTGATGCATCTTGGTTATCTGGCCTATGAGCAGGAAACCCGTACGTGTCATATCCCGAATAAAGAGGTGCGGGAAGAATGGTTCCGTGCACTGAAAAAGACAAGCGAATATGGGACAACGGATCAGATCATCCAGTCCTCCAAAGAATTGCTGGCGGAAACAATGCGCGGTAATGCTGACGCCGTGGCGAAAGCGCTGGATGTTTCACACATCCATGTCACATCCAACCGCAGCTATAACAATGAAGACGCTCTGCAGAGTGCGATCTATTTGGCATTTATCTATGCTCTGAATCGTTATACGGTGATAAAGGAAATGACAAGAGGTACGCGCGCGCACCGCGACCGCAGGCTCCCCGCGCACCGCGCACGCGATGGCAAGGGTTTTGCTGATGTCGTGTTTATTCCGCGGTATGAGGGCGATCCGGCGATGGTGATCGAACTGAAGCGGAACGACTGCACGGAGAGTGCGCTGGAGCAGATCCACCGGAAGCAGTATTTCGACAGTCTGCAGCATTATCAGGGCAGCCTGCTGCTGATCGGAATCAACTACGATGAAAAAGAGAAGACACATACCTGCAGGATTGAGCAGTCGTGTAAATAATATTCCAGAGACCAATGTGTGCCGGACTGCAGTAAAAATGCAGTAAAATACGTTGTCGATTTTTTTTGTGAAAGGCCGGAAATACTGATTTATGGTGTTTCGGCTTTTTTTCTTGACTGAAAATCGGATAATATGGAAGGGTATCCCGACATGATTTTCTGTGATTTGTCGCACATTTGTCGCACATTTTCAAAAATACTGTGATTGGGGCGATGCCTGATTGGAAATTATGAACTGATGATGTATGATTATCTCACGGATACCGGTGGGACGGGTGAGGTCTGGACCAGATTGATAACTTACGCTGACGATTATTTGGAGAACGGATCTATGAAAAAGATAATTAATAAATTGGCTGTCGTATTCATTGCGGTGGCAATGGTCGTATCGTTTATACCGGTCCTGGGGCTTCAGGATGTCTTCGCAGTGGAAAGCGGAGCTGCTTTGTCAGGGGATGCGCTCGACGGCCTCAAGGTGCGCATCCGTCCTGCGGATTCATTTGCCCCGTTGTCTATCAATAAGGACGGGACCGAAATCCAGAACTGTGTGCACATTTTTAATCAGGGCAGGTCATCCCAGTTTTATCTTGAAAAAGCGGATGACGACAGTTATGTGATCTACTTCTATACACATTATAGGGATGCGGCGCCTAAAACATCAGGCGACTGCCGTCTGGACATAGATAACGGAGGGAGCAGTTCAGGATATTACAAGGAAGGACAGGTGATCCATGTAGTATCTGACAATGAAGATGCGATGAACAAACGCTGGCAGTTCATTCCGCAGGAGGACGGCACTTATTACATTCGCAACAAGCTTTCAGAGCAGTACTGGTCCCTGAATGATCTGGACAAACCCAGTGCCTACAACAACAAGCTCGTTCAGCGAAAAACACCAATGAAATGGCAGATCGAGATCGTCAGCAGCGACAATGAAAAGCTGAAGTCGGTAAATGATTATGACAGCCGGAACTTCACTTACAACGGACAGACTGTCAAGTCTACAAACTGGATGGGAGCACTTCCGGGAACCCTGAAGATCTCTGATATCAGTATCCCCGGGACTCATGATTCGGGATCATGCAACCTGCACGACAAACAGGATGATATGAGTACGCAGCGGTACTACATAGATGAATTATTGAACTGCGGCGTACGTCATCTGGATCTGCGCACAGGTCTTGACGACAACAATACGGTGAGGATCGTACACAGCAGCTGTCATGCGCGGAATCGCAGCAATCAGGACCTGACGTTAAACGAGACGATCGGCTGGATCTATGGCTTTCTGGATTCCAATCCTACAGAGACAGTCATTCTTCAGGTGAAGATGGATACCGGCGGAGATACGTGTGAAAGAGAAACGTTCCGGAAGCTTGAAGCACTGGCGAAAGAAACAAACAGCAGGATATGGGCCGGCGATCATGTTCCGACGCTGGATGAGGTGCGTGGAAAGATCCTCATCATCAGCAGACTGGACCCCGATAAGCTTCAGGGAGGAAATTACAACATAGAAAAAGACGGCAAGACTTTGCAGTGGGCACTCGACTGCCATGACTGGAAAGATTCAAAGGATTTTGCTACGGCTCTCACAGCACAGGGCTCTAACTATGAGGTTTGGACACAGGACAACTGGAACAGAAGCGCCAGCCATAAGAAAAGCTACATCAGAGCCACTCTGTTTGGCAACAAGAACGATGGATATACCAACGGAACCATGTATCGCTGCGACAGGGCGAAAGAAGTAGGGAAAGACGCATGGGTATTTAACTACACCAGCGCCAATAACGGTTCTTCAGAAAACCCGTTTAATATTTCCAAGGAAATACATCAGTGGATCTATAACTCAAGTGACTACAGCAGTTCAGACAGGCTTGTCTGCAATGATACGTTTACAGGTGTCATGGCTTTCGACTATATGGACGGGCTTATGGCCACGAAAATATACAGGACCAATTTCAATCGGCAGTATATCACGATCCACGGTGTCACCGCAGATGGTGAAGAACCGGCAGAGCCATTGACCTTATTTGTCGGAGGAGAAAGCGAGTCGGTAACAAAGCTTCAAAGTGACATCACAAGGGCGTCGATCAGGGCGCATTTCAATACCGATCCATATCTGGTAATGGCTGCTGAAAATGGCGAGATTCTCTCTGCACTGAAAGCCGCAAACCAGGAAGAATTCAATGAAGGCGTGCAGGCATTTACCGACGCTTTAGCGCAGGGCTCTGTTGCCGGTGATCTGTACGTTCATCTGGAAGCCCCGATCCGGAATGTTGAATATGAAGTCGAAATGCCGGTTTGCAACACAGCCGTTACAGCCGAAAATCCGAACGTGACTGTTTTCATCGATGACAGGGAATCTTATGAACCGGCCCGCAGCGAAGCAGGAAACACAATGGCGTTCATAACAGAAAATGCAGATTCTGACAGTGCCTTTGCCGGGACAGTCGAAGGCGGTGCGGACATGCCCGTTCAGATCTATCTGGCTCCTAAATGGGGATACCGCTTTTCTGATATTTGTGCGGTCGGCTCTGATACGACCAGCGTAGAAAGCAAAGAATTAACACAAAGCGGACAGCTGAAGATCAAAGCATCAGCCCGGATCCTTCATTCGGTAAATTATGTAAAAGAGATCCCTGCGACATGTACAGAGGACGGTACGAAAGAACACTACTATTGTGATACTTGTAATAAGGCGTTCTTTGCGATGGAGGAGACAGGTGATCCAATACAGGAAGAAGCTTCTGAGGAAGATCTGCGTATTCCTGCCATCGGGCATGACTGGGGGGAATGGGAAGTTGTCAAAGAAGCCTCAGACAGTGAAGAGGGAACGATGATCCGCAGATGTAAGCGGGATGGATGTGATGAACAGGAGAGCGCTGTGATTCCTGTACGCACACATGTCCACGACTGCACCTATGTTCCGGCAAAAGCAGCAGAAAAATGCACTGAGACGGGAAACATAGAATACTGGGTATGCAACAAAGGTGATACTCCGTGTGGCTGCTTCTATTCCGATGAAGCCTGTGAGAACCAGATCACGGAGGAGGAAACAAGGACGTCAGCCGGTGCACACAATTGGAGTGAGCCGGAATATACACAGGTGTGGTCCGGCAGCAGAATGTTGGTGACAGCCAGTCGGAAATGCATGAACGATCCCTCTCACACGGAAACCGAAATGGCGTATGGGACGGTCGAATACCATGCTCCGACATGCACGGAGGACGGGTATCAGCACGTAAGTGTTTCATTCGAAAATGAGGCGTTTCAGAATTATGAAATAGAAGATATCAGTTACGCTGCGCCTGGACACGAGTGGGGCGAAGGGAAGGTGGTTCTTGAACCTACATGTTCTACTACAGGTATACGTGAATCATCCTGCAAACGCTGTGGAGAGACCAGGACAGAAGAGCTCCCGGCAGACCCGGACGCGCACATAACGTTCACGGAAGAAGACGAGACGAGCAATACCGCGACCTGCACGGAGGGCGGACGCCAGACACAATATGAGGTCTGTTCGCTCTGTGCGTTAGTCAAAACAAGAAGGATAACTACGCAGCCGCTTGGACACAACTGGGGAGAGGCAGTCTACAAGTGGTCGGAAGACATGTCAGAGGCCACAGCAGCCAGAACATGTACCCGTACCGGATGCGGAAAAGAAGAATCCGAAACAGTCAAAGCGACGAACCGGATCGTGGAGGAAGGCAGTTGTGAAACTGCAGGTATGATAAAATATGATGCCCAGTTCGAGAATGAAGCATTTGAAACCCAGGAGAAGGTTGCAGAAGTAAAAGGCCCCGGTCATGACTGGGGAGAATGGACGGTCACGAAGGAAGCGACCGAGACTGCTGCCGGCGAAAAGCAGCGCGTCTGCAGGCGTGATCCATCCCATATCGAAAAGCAGACCATCCCCGCAAAGGGCCATGCTTCAGGCACCGATCCGAATCAGGAGGGTACAGACGGAACAAAGGTTGGCCCGGGAGCATCAGCTGCGTGCGCTGAGGCAGCCATCCTGGGTATGGAGAACGATAACGACCCTGCCGGCTCGGTGTATAATAAACTGAAGCTGAAGAGCACGAAGCAGGCGAAAACGTCGATCACGCTTTCATGGAAGAAGCCAGCCAATGCTGCAAAGTTCGTCCTTTACGGCAACAAGTGCGGCAAGTCGAACAAGATGAAGAAACTTGAGACCTGCACCGGAAGCAGTGTGAAGCTCTCCAAAGTCGCCGGCCAGAAAATCAAGAAGGGCACGTACTATAAATTCATCCTTGTTGCGCTTGATGCGAACAACAATGTTGTATCCACATCCAAGGTGATCCATGTCGCCACGAAGGGCGGCAAGGTGACGAACCCGAAGAAAGTGACCGTGAAGAAGGACGAGAAGGCCGTCAGCAAGGTCAAAATGAAGAAGGGTAAGACCGTAAGTGTCAAGAACAGTGTGACGAAGGCTTCGAAGAAGCTCAAGCTTAAGAAACATCGCAAAGTGAAGTATGAGTCTGCCAACAATAAGATCGCGACAGTGACTTCAAAGGGCAGGATCAAAGGCATTAAGAAAGGAACGTGCTACATCTACGCATATGCGCAGAACGGCGTTGCTAAGAAGATCAGGGTAACGGTTAACTAAAATGATGATTGAAAAATAACCGGCGCATTCTCGTGACTTCAGTCGTGAGCTAGCCGGGAAAAAGAACAAATGTTCTGATTTGCCTTGCGATCTCTTTTTTCGTATGATACAATAATCATATGGAAAAAGAGATTTATTTTATTAATAATAATAACTTATCATATGGTCGTGGTTACGTATATTCCCTTCAGTATCATATCGTCTGGTGTACCAAGTACAGGAGAAATGTCCTGACAGACGGAGTGGATGCAGACTGTAAGCGGCTTCTCTATGAACTGGCGGAAGAATACGGATTTCAAATCCCTGCCATGGAGGTGATGCCGGATCATGTGCATCTTCTCATTGATGCGAAACCGCATTTTTTCATTCCGGATATGATCAAGATTATGAAGGGAGGCCTGGCGAGGAAGTTGTTCCTGCTGCACCCGGAGATAAAGCAGAAGCTGTGGGGCGGCCATCTGTGGAATCCATCCTACTGTGCAGTCACTGTGAGCGACAGAAGCAGGGAGCAGGTTGAGCAGTATATTGAGAGCCAGAAGGAGAAAGCCTGGGGCGGCAGAGGACGTCCGCCGAAGGATCTGGAACGCCTGCAGGCGTATCACAGGGAGGTGCTTAAGTGTGAAGATGATGTCTTCTTACAAAGTGGAGATCCTGAAACTTCATAAGCCTTTAAAGCAGACGATGGCGATCTGCCGTTCTGCCGTCGCCTGGCTTCTGCCTGTGATTGATGCGGAGTGGAACAGTCTTTCTCTGATCGGGCAGGAAAAGCACCGCTTTAATGCCGCGGAGAAGCTGATCCACGGAACAAAGAAAAATCTGGCAAAATACGCTTTTGACGCTGTATTCCCGAAGATGCCTTCCTACCTGAGGCGCGCCGTCCTGCAGCATGTG
>JAFUCM010000046.1 GCA_017459675.1 Eubacterium sp. | reverse complement strand
TTATGCGCGGAGATCATGACTGAAAATCAACCAGTATAATTTCTGCCGCCCGGAACAGCCGGATCCGATGCCATTCCTTTACACAAAAAAACAGGGAGTTCTCTATGTCTGATACATTTACTGAAAACAAACTGATCGAAGATGCGATTCTGGCCTTTGACAATGTGAATCAGCGCGCATCGCTGGCCGAACTGCTCAATGCAATCCGCACACGGATGCAGGACGGCGGGCAGCTGCTGATCCCGGCAGTTCCTGCTGAGGACCACACAGAATTCGCCTTTAACACAGTTCGTCTGAATGACGGTTCCGAGTGGCTCGTATTCTTCACTTCACAGGAAGAATCACAGAAGATTCCCGCAAAATCCATTCTCACATATGGTATCCGGGAAGCCCTTCAGCTGTGCGTCGAAATGAACGCACCGGGATTTGTGTTCAATCCCTGGGGTGAAGCACCGTTCATTTTCACAAGGGAACTGATTCAGCTGCTGTTCGATGCCGACGCCATGGTTGCAGACTGAACACATCTCCACTGTTTGATCCGGGTCTCCGGCAGCACATGTGTCTGCGGCGGGGAACTGTTCCACTGCTTCGGACTTCCGGCATCTCGTACACAACCGGAGCACCTGATTCAATCATAATCTATGCCCGCTTCGCCAGCAGCCATCCCAGAACATGCATGGCCTGCTGGAATTTTCCCTGGCTGACAAGCTGATCAATCTCATCCTCTGTATGCAGCACGACGTGCAGGAACTCGGAATCATCGAGGTCCTGCTCTTTTTCTTTTCTGCAGTTAGCGGCATAAAAGATATGCCCGTAATTGTCCGCAATCGTGGCGTTGGATGGGATCGTAATCAGATGCTTCCATTCTTCGGAAATGTATCCCGTCTCCTCCTGCAGTTCACGCTTCGCCGTCTCCAGCGCATCTTCTGCAGATGCAGATTCACCACGCCCGCTCCGATATGTCTTTCCGTCTGTGCGCTCAATGCCCCCTGCGGGAAATTCGGTTGTGATTTCCCTGATTCCCTGCCGGTACTGCCGCACACAGATATAGTTTCCTTCGGGATCCGTCGCGACAATCACCACATAGTCACGCCGGCTGTAGCTGTAAAAGGGACCGAATTCAGTTCCGTCCGGAAAGCGGTATACGGATTTCCGAAAATCGATCCACTTATCCTGTACGATATGTTCTCTGCTGACTTCCTGCCATTCCAGTTCGTTTCTGTCCTGTTCGCTCATTGTTATTCTGTCCATTTCTGTGCTGTCCTGTTTGTTAATTGTTCTTATTTTCCATCTCTGTACGATCTGTCGGGTTCGCTCATCGCGTCCTGCTGTCGCAGTATTATCTCATTTTCGCAGAAAAACAGCGTTCCGTCCAGATCCAATGATCTTTAGACGTGAACGCTGTTTCCTTCATTCGTTTATTCTGCAATTTCAGTTGGTGCATCGACTGAATTCTTACGAACACTTGCGATACCGTTTTTGCACGCCTTCATGGTCGTGTAGCCTTCGCTTACTGCAATGATCTGCCCGTTCTTTGCCTTCAGACGGAACCGGAATTCACCGGCCTTGTCATTATAGATCTCGAACTTCGGATTCTTCTCTTTTGCAAATCCGTCTGCGGTCTGATCTTCCTCTGCTGCAATTGCAGCATTTGCGGTCACACTGGCAATGCCGGCTTTGCACGATTTCAGCGCTTTGTAAATCTGCGATGATGCGATAACCTGTCCGTTTGTAGCCTTCAGGTCAAATTTATAACCGCCGTTTTTGGTTGCCTTGATGACATACTTACCCATCGATACACCCCCATTCTGTAAAAAGTAAACTGCATATTTTACTTCATTCCAAAGAAGTAAACCTTCTGCTTTTACTATAATTCTCCGGTTCTGCAATGGCAAGCGGAACCGGGGAATTTTCGCACAAACTTCGGTGTTTTTAAGGTGCTTTTCCAATATCGGGATTGCTGTATGATACAGCAAAATGCTGGGATACTGCAATCATTCATTTGAACTGCCGTACAGGATCTTCGCCAGCTCAGAATTCTTATCCAAAATCAGCGTCTTATCCCGGCCGACCATCGACTTTTTTAATGTATCAAGTCCACGCAGATAATTGTAGAAATCTGCTTTCTCCGGATCACTGTATGCTCCGGAGAGAATCTGCATGTATTCTGCTTCGCCCTGTGCTTCCAGTACAGCTGCTTCTTTCTCTGCTTCCGCCAGCGTTACCGTGACCGATTTATCGGTCTCATTCCGGATCTTCTGTGCAGCTGCGTCGCCCTCAGCCTTATAGGATGCGGCGATATTGTTTCGCTCAGAGATCATACGCTCATAAACAGATTCTTTGTTGTCTTCAGGCAGATCCAGTATTTTGATCTGCGACTCGATAATCGAGATGCCATATCCGTCCATCCCGTTATTGGCCTGCTGCGTAATCAGTTCCGTCAGCTTCTCCCCGCGCGCCGCAATGATGTCATCCTGCGACATCGATGAGATCACACTCTTAACGGATGTATAGACCGCTGCCTCTACCCGCTCATTTGCCCGCTCACTGATGGCATTGAGCGTCTTGATGTATTTGCTGGGATCCGTTACTTTCCAGAGAACATAGTTGTCGGCTATCATGCTCTTTTTATCTTTTGTGATAACGTCCGATGCAGGAATGTCATAAAGCACTGTCGCAGTTGATACGCGCTGCGTGGTCTGTACGAAGGGGATTTTCAGATAAAGCCCCGGTGTCTCCACAGTGCGGACGATCCGGCCGAACTGCTTGACGACGACAAATTCCTTCTGGTGTACGACAAACGGAGCGGTTATGAGAAGAATCAGAACGACAATTGCGAAAAGCACTGCAATGATTTTCTTTTTCATAATTTAGTTCCCTCCATTTGCTGCTGTTCCGGTGCCGGTTCCTGAAGTGCCGGATTCTGTACTGCGGCTGCTTTCAGCTGTGCCGCCTGCAGTGCCATTCCCGCTGCCGGATCCGGCTGTGCTGTCTGTCCCGGAACCAGATTCATCTGCCTGTCCGCTGCCTGAAAAACTGTCCAGCGGAAGGAGCGTCTGCGTATCGCCGTCTGTAATAATCACTTTGAGTTCCGGCAGAATATCCTCCATGGTTTCATAGAACATGCGCTTTTTGGTAACTTCCGGAAATTTGATATACTCCTCGTACTCAGCATTAAAACGGGAAGCCTGACCGGATGCCTCCGCAATACGTGCTTCCTTTGCAGCCGTGGCATCCTGCACAATCTTATCCGCCTGTGCTTCCGCATTCGGCAGCTGCGAGTTCTGATACTGCAGTGCATTGTTCCGCGCTGTATCAGCTCCCTGCTTGGCTGTCTCAACTGCCTTAAACGCCTGCTTGATCGCATCGGTCGGCGGCTCGGAATCCTGCACCGTAATATTGACCACCTGCAGGCCGATGTCATTTTCCTCAAGCTCCCGCATCATCGTCTCTTTTACATCTGCCTGAATCTGATTTTTCCCGGTTGTCATGGCATCATCGACCGGATAATTGGAGACGACAGAACGAATGCTTGCGAGTGCGATATTCTTGAGAATTCCCTCCGGATCTTCTGAATAGTACAGGTACGCGACCGGATCATCAACTTTATACTCCAGATAGAAATCAATGTTCAGCAGGTTGAAGTCCGATGTGATCATAATTCCTTCGCCTGCGTCCTCGATATTCTGACCGCTGTCAGAAACCGTATAGCCGACGCCGGTTCCGTGTGTCGTGATATCAACCATGCGGACACGCTGCAGAAACGGGATTTTAAAATACAGTCCCGCCGTATCTGTTCTGACGATTTTGCCGAACTGCGTCACGACTGCATTTTCCTGTTCAGAGACGCTGTAAAAAGAATTAAATACCAGCAAAATCACAGCGCCTGCAAGGACAATTCCGCCGAGGATCTTTCCGACCGGAATGTTCATCCGCGGTCCCTGCGGAACTTCACCCTGATCAACCTGTTTCTTTTTTTGCCGCTGACTGATCAATTTACGCAGTGCAGGCGCACCGATGACAACGATCAGGATCAGAAGCCAGATGAGTGATGTCATACGTATGTTCCTCCTAAAATGTAATCAGCAGACAAAAACTCCCTGCTGCATTGATAAATGTCACCTAATTATAACATATCCAGCCACCTGAAAAAAATGTTTGAATTTCTTTGAATTTCTTTTCTGCTTGTTGGACATTTAGCAGACATGACCTGTTACGCTGTAATCACAAAAGATAACAACACAGCAGCAAACCCAATTCAAAATAAATACTAACGAAGGAGGACAAATTCATGACAGATATGAACAAACTTAATGCAGAGGCACTCGAGAAGGTATCCGGCGGACAAATGAACGTTGTAAACAACCCGCATGAAGGATATGCATATGTAAATTGCAGAAAAGAGCCTGATCTCAATGCACCGGTCTTCTTCACCATCCCGAATGGCACTGAAGTATTCCCGACCGGCCGTGTCGTCCGCAACAACGGATTTGACTGGTATGAAATCAACCTGGCAGGCGCATATGACTACGGCTGGGTTGCAGGTCACCTGATCGGACATTGATAAAGATCCGGACAAAAATTCTGAAAAATTTTAATCTAAGAGGAAATAGCAACAAAATACTGGTATTGTAAGAACAATTGTTATATAATAAATCCGTAAATCTAAATTTTTTGAAGGAGGAATCAATCATGACAGATATGAACAAAATCAATGAGCAGGAACTTGAGCAGGTAACAGGCGGAAAGTCAGGCATCACCGGATCATGGAAATGGGTAACCGTCACCGGAACAAAGAATTATCTGGCAATCAGAAATGCACCTGCATATGATGATAAAAATGAAATCGGCCAGCTGCAGAATGGAACCAAGATCCAGATCAGATCTGACATCACAAGCGGCGCTTATGTATGGGCCTATGCAAGCAACATCAACAAAGAGGGCTGGGTCAATGCAAATTATGTAAAATAAAATATCTTCAGGAACCCAACCGGGTTCAATGTACAGGGCGCCGGCAGATATCTGCCGGCGCCCTCTTTTATTCTTATCAAAATACTCAGACACATTCAAAACCTCTGACACATATAAAATACCTGGGCAACAATGCTCAGAATGCACTCAGCAGATACGTTCCTCCATAACTGTACATCGACGTAAAATCCGTTCCCTGCGCATAAGCTTTCAACAGTACTGCTTTCTTATTCTTGATCCGAAGTGTCACATTAT